>JBBRME010000030.1:0-30111 GCA_038230995.1 Gemmatales bacterium | reverse complement strand
GTAGTAACGATGGCAACTGCTGGGGCTTGGACTACTACACCGCTGACTCCAGGGTTTCCGTGGCAGCTGTTCATGCCGGGGTTGTGCGCATCGGCGAACGCGCGATTGTACGCGTCACTCTCTCCGATGGTTCCGAACGTGCATTCGACGGTTGCGAACGCTACGGCATACGCAGCTTGGACTACGGCAATTACAGTTTGGCCTTTTCCGTGGAACGAGTTTGATGTTCGACTCTCCTGAATGGTTGGCCTTGTGCCGAGCGGTAGTAGCACAACCGGAGGATGATCTCCCCCGGTTGGTGGCCGCTGATTGGTTAGAAGAAAGCGGGCATCCAGAACGTGCCGAGTACATCCGGGTTCAAATTGGACTGGCAAAAGAGCCGACCCCCACATTGCAATGGCGTGAACGGAGTTTGTGGAATCAGCCAGCCGTGGGTGGGCTATGGACTACGGAACTCTGCCCGTTGTTGATGAGCGTACCTTTTGAACTATGGTCGGGATACGTCTTTCGTGGTTGGAATGATTCGCCGGCGACTGACATTCAGTTCTGCCGAGGCTTTCCCTTTTCGGTACGTACTTTTGCAAGCCTCTGGACAGAATACAGCCATGAATTAGTGCCAAAGTATCCGGTTCAAATCGTTTACCTGCGTGATTGCGAACGGCTCAAGGAAGCCGATTATTGGAAACTTGCAGAGTCCCTCTCTGGTGTAGCCTCATTGGTGCTGAACTGCCGGGTTCAGATGGCCACGCGATTGCGGGCGCGATTTGAACAGCATGGAGTACGGCTCAAGATGCCTGGGGAGTCGTACTCTTCTTTATCACAACCGCTTATGAGCAACTCAACTTCACTATCGGACACAGTTGTTCCAACTCAGCCCATGAGGAGCGAAAACTAACGACCCCGCTTTCGTGGCTGCTCTTCATCTTCTTCGTCGTCCTCATCTTCATCCTCATCGTCTTCAACATCTTCGTCCTCGTCATCCTCTCCCGCTTTGTCTTTGGCATCTGATTGAATTGGCCCGGTTTCTGGCTCTGCAAATCCTGCAAGTACGCGTTCATCTCGCAACGTGACTAACGCGAAGATGCCCGCAAGCAGCGGGAATAATGCAAAGACAGCTCCGACGACAGCCCACGCATATGAGCCAAGCCCAACCATTTGCACTGCGCCGTAGCAGGTGATGCCACCCCAAAACATGCTCACAATTCCAAAGAAGATCCAGAACGTGCATTCTGCAAATTCTTCATCCGATGGGGGCACGTCGGTAAACACCAACGGCCACATACCAATAATGGCTGCAGCTAATCCAAAAATGGATAACAAGCCACCTTGCGCAAGCATCAGGTTGGCTGGAGTTACGAGTAACGCAGCAGCCGGGCCGCGAGCACTCTTCGTGAACTTGTCTTTGATGTCACCGAACGTCGGCTTGTTCTTCTCAGCCAATCGCTTTTCTTCCTCGGACTCCTCTGCTACGCCGTAGGTCATGGGGCCATCGTCATCATCACCAAGATTCGATCGTGGAGGTGGCGGCGGTGGCGGGGCTTCTGTTTTAACTGCCTTAACTGCTTTTGGTTTCTTCTTTGGTTTGTCGTCGTCATCATCTTTGAATGCCAACGTTTCGGCACGCGGAGTAAACTCCGCATTGCACGACGGGCACTCGAAGGTTTGGCCTGGTTTGGCTTCCTTCTCGGATTTGACCTTAGCGTTGCATTCCGGGCAAGTATACGACGGCATGGGCACGCACAACTTCGAGTGATAGGCGGATGATACAAGAGCGTACACCCAGATTCGAGCGATTCCCGCGAAGAAATATCGTGATCACTCCGCTTCTTCGCGCGGGCGATCCTTATTCATGGTCTTGAGAAGTCGCGTAGCACCGTAGCCAACACCAATCGCAACGAGCATTCCGAGTGCCCCACCAGCCAGCATCCACCAGTCGCGTCGTGAGACTGGAACGACGCCAATCTCAGTAACTTCGTCGTCGTTAGACAACTCGACATTCACAGTCTCTGTGGCCAACTCTACATTGGCCGGAATTGGCAACTTTGCCGACGCAGGCGCGGGGAGAAAAGGTTTGATCGTCGTTGTTGGCTTCGGTACAGGCTTTGACGGAATTACTGAGGCGGGAGCGGAACCGACACTTTTCGTTGTGTGCTTCGTCTGAACAACTGCCGCAGGCGCAGAGCCAGTACTCTTGTTGAGTGGCTTTGGCTTCAGTTCAGCTGGCATCTCCAAACAAGATTCCGTGGCGAGCCATTCGGAGTATTCTGGCAGAATTGCAGTTTTTATCGACGTGATGGAGTTGGTCGGCAGAAACGGAATCAACAACTCAGCGGCTTCGTCAGGCGTACTCGGGCGATGTTCGGTCTTCTTTGACAAGAAGCGATCCACAATTTTTGACAGCGCTACCGGTACTTCGGGTTGCACGCTTGCAGCTGGTCTTACCGGCTCCGTAGCATGCCGAATCACCTGGCTTAAGACATTGCTATCCTGAAACGGTGTTCGACCCGTGAGCAACTGATAGAGCACACAGCCCAAGCTATAAATGTCGGCACGGATGTCAGCCGTGTGGGCGTTATTTGCTTGCTCTGGAGCGATGTAATCGGGTGTGCCAAGGATCGTGCCTTCACCAGTCTGGAACAAATCTTCAGCTCCTGATTGGTTGTCGAACAGCTCACGACCCAAACCGACGTCCAGAATCTTCAGCGTCGATAAAAGAGTATCGCCTTTTGAGGCTGGAGTGATCATCAAGTTCGCTGGTTTCAAATCGCGGTGAATCATGTTCCTGCTATGGAGATGTTGAACGCCGCGGAGAGCTTGAACAATCAAACGTGCTGCTTCGGCATACGGTAGTCGCTTTCGTCGCTCAAGAGTAACATCCAGCGTTTCGCCTTCGAGATGCTCCATCGCAATAAAATGCGCACCACTCACTGAGCCGACCTGATACGCGTGCACCACGTTGGGATGATCGAGTTGTGTAAGTATTCGTCCTTCCCGCAAGAAGCGATTCAGCATGTTGGAATCACGGGCTTTGGATCCCGGTAACACCTTAACTGCAATGATTTGCCCTGATTTGTGGGCTGCTTTGTAAACCGCGCCGCTTTGTCCACTGCCAATACGATCCAGGATCACATACTCGCCGATGAAAAAACCGTCTTCCCGTCCACGTTGAATGAGTGCTGCCTGGTACTCCGATAAGTGTTTCGATTCAACAAGGTACTTACTGAAGTCCGCGACGTCTGAGTCGGTCTTTTTACCAGTCAGTTGCCACTGCTGGGTAATCTTGCGCAGCTCAGCTTCTGTGCGGAGTTTCGAACGAATCAATGCGCTAACATATTGCGAAACAGATACAGCGGGTGTTGCCATGAAATGCGATCTCACGCATGGGCCGGATCGTGGTGGTGGTCTACTTACTTTTTGTAGGCAGGAAGAGCTTTCACGGCGTTGCGTATTTCTGTAAGCACCGTTTTGTAGCGTTCGTCGCTACTGTTACCGTAGTCCTTCTTGAAGCGTGCTTCGCTAAACCCTTCTTTCAGATTCTTGATATCGATCAAGTATTCGTCGGTTTTGAATTTCGATTCGAGAGACTTCAACAGTACCGGCGATTCTTTTAACTGAGTTGCAAAAGACACTCCACACAAATCGGCGGCGAGATCGACGAAGCTGAATCCGCTGGTACCTTTCATGTCGGCCAGCTCTTTAGTCAGACCGACAAACTCGGCTGCGGTCGCCCCGAGTTGCTCGGTGAGAATCGCCGAGACGGCAAAATGCTGGCACAGATCACGCCGATTCCGAAGTGTTGGACTGCCAAGAAACTTCAGTCGGTTCTTTCGTTCTTCGTCAGTTTCGATTTGTTTATACAAGCTGCCAAATACTGGTTTGTCTCGAAGGATTGTTGAATCATCTAGGCCCAAGCCGATGGCGTAGAGAAAGGCCCGCACCCGAAGCGGTTCCTTTAACTCGCTCGCGGCCTTTGCGGCAACTTGGATGTACTCAGCTGTGAGGTCATCACCTTTGGGCCGGGCGTTGTCGCCGGTAGCAGGTCGTGCAGCAAGTACTTCAGCCTGTTTAGTGATCGCCGAGAGTACTGCGCGAGCTGCATCAATCTCGGCCGTGGATGTCTTGGTGGGTTCTGGCTTTGGCTCTGATTCTGGTTTCGATGGTAATAAAGCTGGAGCTGGTGGTTCGCCAAGCTTTTCTGCATATTCCCGAGCCTGACTATCGTCCGACTTCATTCCCGCGTGGATGGTGTCAATCGTTTTGTACAGCACTCGCAGTCGTTGGCGGGCTGGGTCACGCAGTTCACTCCACTGTCCGCCCTTACCTGCTGCTATTTCCTCAGCCCATATTCGCAACACCAGCATGTTGAGCGGATCAAACTGCAAGCGAAAGTTGCTACGTAGAGCTTGTCCATCACCGAGTTTTGCACGCATCAGCGATATTGGCTCAGCACTCCGCACACCACCCAGGTTCATACCGAGTTGTTGAGCTAGGACTTCGACACGTTCAATCTCTGTTCGTGGCTTCAGCTCCCGTACCAACACATGTTTACTTCCCGGCAACCCGGCCGCACCAAAGTCATCACCGGGTATGGCCCGTGAGAGAAACCCTACTGCTCGTTGGTCGGCCTTCAGTTCGCCCTTGAGCTCAAAGTCGGCCAAGGCTGCTACCAGGTCGGCAGACTCTTTGCCGGAGAACCACTCTCCGCTATCGACGTGCTTAAACTTGACACCCACTTGCCTCTCGAACAGTTCGGAAGCTTCAATCAATCGCGTGCCTAGTTTCTTCTCCCACGCCGCTTTCCCGAGAGTCTGCACATCATCGGCAAACAATTTCACCTGGAGAGTTACCGTCTTCCATTCGCCGGGTTTCGCTGGCACATCGTCCGGCTTGGGAAGCCTGCCCGTGAGTTCCACCCCGCTGAACGACGTTTCACCCGCCTTGGGTTTGATGAAGACGTACGGCGTGTACGGCTCCAACGCGAACAGTTCTTGCTTACCGTTAAGCACAACACGAAGTGTTGGCTCTCTCCCCACTTCAATGAGCTTGACTTCGCCAATCTCGACCGACACCACCACTGGCTTCATGTCAGCATGTTCGATGGCAAACGACTGCTTATTTTCTGATGCGTTGTAGACACAGACCACCGCCGCGGTGGCAGCGACCGGATCGTAGAGAAACGTCATAAGCGCGAAGCAAAAAGTTCTGATCACGCAGCACCGCTCAAGTAGGAAGATTTGGAATCGTACCACACGATTGTCGAGAAAGTGTCAGGAGAGCTGCTGCGACCTTGCCCAAGTGAAAATGGCCTCTTCCTGTTCACGAGTTTCAATTGACCCTGGACGCAAACTCCGCACATTTTGAATGGCCTCCGCAGCAGTAGCACCCTGCGACACCAAGTAAGCTGCGATGACGGTACCTGTACGCCCTCGCCCTGCCGCACAATGCACGGCCACACCCATGTTGCCTAACCGCGAGTTCTGAATCGTGGCCACTGCTTGGCGGAGTTGTTCTTGTGTCGGGGCTTCAAAATCGGGCACTGGCAGATGCACCGCCATCAAACCTGCTTCATCAACCCACGCCTTGGGTAAGGGATATTCCGTGAGCGTCAGCAGTACATCAATGCCTTGGCTACGCAGCCATACCAGATCGGCTTGGCTGTAGGGCCGGGGCATGGCCGCTAAGCTCGGTTCATCGATCCAGCTAAACCCCGGCAGCATGGCTCACCCCTGAACATCCGCACACTCACAATTTACAGTCGGGCCACCAGTTCGCCCGGACTTCTCTCGAAAAATTAGCGCGATCTATGAAATCTTGTCGATTCACCCGGTATGAATGTGTTGTGCTGTTCAAGTCAGTTTGACTTGGAACCACAGTTTCAGTTACCCCGGAGTTCCACGATGAAAATGGAATTGGACTACTGCACCATGTGAGGCTACTACAGCAAGGCTCTCAGTTTGAGAGACACGCTTGTGGAAGTTTTTGGCAGCAAGATCGAAGATTTCAAACTCGTGCCTTCACGCGGTGGATGCTTTGAACTCAAGGTCGATGGCAAGTTGATCTACTCGAAGCTGGCTACCGGCCAATTTCCGAACCAGGAAGAACTCATTGAGTCGCTGACTGCAAGTCAGGCGGCCTAAACCAGTGAAGAGCAGCAACGACAGTTCCTGCTCTTCATGTTTTGTAGAATGACTAAGCACGAAAGAGAGATAACAATGTCTGAACAAGCGATCCGCTTGACCGACTTCGCCAGCTGCGCTGGTTGAGCTGGCAAGTTAGCTGCTGGTGGGATCTCTCAAGTTTTGAGTTTCCTCCCCCAGATGACAGATCCGAACCTCCTCGTCGGTACCGAAACGCACGACGATGCCGGGGTGTACCGCCTCACGCCCGAAATCGCCTTGGTGCAAACCCTCGATTTCTTCCCGCCAGTCATTGATGACCCCTTCATCTACGGGCAAATTGCTGCGGCTAACGCACTCTCCGATGTCTACGCGATGGGTGGTACCCCACTTACCGCCATGAATCTTGTTGGCTTCCCGGACGACAAGTTGGATATGAGTTGGCTGGGCAAGATTCTTGCCGGTGGTGCCGAGCGTTGCATCGCAGCTAAATGTACCATTGTGGGTGGTCACACGGTGCGCGATGCAGAGATCAAATTTGGACTGTCGGTTACAGGCACGGTTCACCCGGACAAAGTGCTGACCAACGCGAACGCCAAGCCGGGTGATGTGCTGATTTTGACAAAGCCTCTCGGCACAGCTTTCGCCACGACGGCTCATAAGAAGGATACCTGCCCGCCGGTGTTGTTTGCGGCAGCTATCCAGAGCATGATCCAACTGAACCTGGTAGGACGTGACCCGATGGTGGCCCACCGGGCCAATGCCGCAACCGATGTGACGGGCTTCGGGCTGGCTGGTCACGCCTTCGAGATGGCGGAAGGATCCGGCAACACCGTCGTGCTGGAGCTGAGCAAGCTACCTTGGTTGGCAGGGTTGGACGCACTTGACATGATGAAGTTCCGCACACGGGCAAGCAAATCGAACCGGGCTTACACGGAACCACACACGTATTACGATGGCCAACTCGACGAACGACAACTCGAAGTGGTGTACGATGCCCAAACCAGCGGTGGATTGCTCATCAGCATCCCAGCGGAACGGGCTTCGGCATTGGTCGATGGATTACTGAAGAATGGTGCACTCTGTGCAGCGGTCGTTGGCGAGATTATCCCGCGGCGCGACAAAGCACTCTGGATCAAAGCGTAGTGGCCTTGGCCTTCTCTTCGGCTGAGCTGCCTCGCAGGTACAGCGGTTCCAGGTCGAAGAGTTCTTTCTGACTCATTGGTACCATCGACGCCGCTACCGTGGCCAACGCCAGCATTGAAGGACTGCTTTTGTCTATCGGCTGTTGTTCACTCGGCAACTCGTTTGCGAAGACACTCACACCCGGCCCGGTAAGCACATCAGCGTCTTGAAGCTTAATCAGGATGTCATCCACCGATTGAATTTTGAGCGTTGTTGTTGCAACCCCGCGGTGAAACCGCTGCACATAACACGTGCGATTCAAGGCATCGCCAACGACGACCAACGAATCGACATCCGCCAGTTCTTGGGCAATCGCGTGAAACGTGGGCACCGCCACACACGGGCAGCCCAGTGCATAAGCCAGCGTTTTCGCCACTGTCAGGCCCACTCGAAGGCCGGTATAACTGCCCGGCCCCTGGCTCACCACGATCTTGGACAGTTGACCAGGCACGAGTTCAGCTCGATTCAACAGTTCACGAATCCGAGGCAGCAACCACCGATTTTGTCCACGCCCAACACCTAAATCCAGTTGCTCGTGCAGCGAACCATCCTTCACCAAGCCAACAATCGTTCGGCTCGATGTTTCCAGAACCAGTTGCCAACTTAAGCTACGCTGATCATCCACGCGATGGAATCTCCGAAGAAGGCGACTGTTGCAGGGGCCGTTGTGCGATACGATAGCACCTTTGATTGTGTCGAACCGAGTGAGCCTCAATGAACCGAAACACGGTTTTCAACTTCGTGATGTTTATACTGCTGGCCGCAGTTGTCCTCGGTGGTTGGTGGTATGTGGATACCACATTCTTCCCGAAGCCC
Source organism: Gemmatales bacterium (assembly GCA_038230995.1). Taxonomy (GTDB): domain Bacteria; phylum Planctomycetota; class Planctomycetia; order Gemmatales; family Gemmataceae; genus JALHQU01. The sequence continues at coordinate 21,994 of JBBRME010000030.1, read as the reverse complement.
GTGCAGCCGGCCAAAACGGAAGAGAAAACACCGCCAGAAACCAAGGCTGGACCCACCAATCCAGTCGAAAAACCGAAGCCGGTCGCTCCGCCAACACAGGTTCTCCCGGCAGAGCCGTTTCGCCTCATCAAACTCGGCAACGAGGAGTGCAATACTAAGGTGTGGCTCTCCACGAAAGGTGCGGGCGTTCAGAATGTTGTTCTTCAAGCATTCGACCACGCAACTCGTGAAGGCAAAATCCACCTCGACGACAACGGCCAGCCCTACCCTCTCGAACTGATCCCTGGTTACAAAACCCCACGTGACCCCAACAGCGTGCGGAGCAAACCGAGCGTTTGAATCTGGTGCCGACACCGGCTGGCAGCAGCGTTGACCCTATCATCGCACGGGAACTCACCGAGCCATCCTACACTCTCTTGCACTACTCCGAAGACGACAAATACCCCTCGCAAGAGCTCGCCACGCGCACTTGGAAAGTGGTAAAAGAACTGCCTGAAGAAGTCGTTTTCGAGACAACCCTCGCTGCCCCCTACAACATCACGATCCGCAAGACATTCACCTTAAATAAAACTGACTACCACGTTGGCATGAAGCTTAGCTTCACGGGCATTGAAGGAGTTCGCCAATCCGAACCGCGTGGGCGTACTTCCCTGCGTTATCAAATCGTCGGGGCACGCGGGCTCCCCATCGAAGGCGAGTGGTACACCGGCACTTTTCACAACGCATTGGTGGGCTGGAAGACACCCTATGGCTATGGCAAGCGCGACATCCAGATGTCCAAGCAGATTGTTGTAGAGCACGGCGGAATCAAGATCGAACCGCAAGGCAACACATTCACCTACGCTGCCGTCGTCACTCAGTTCTTCAGCTCTGCGTTGTGCATCGACCCCGATGCTGATGAAGCTGACCGCAAGAACTGGTGGGCCTATGTTCGCCCGACACGGGAAGACAACCTGGACATCCCTGCCGACAAAGCACAACTTGGCGACATCACAGTTCGAGCGGTGTCGAACCCTCTCGATCCTACTCCAGGCCAAACGATTACACACTCCTATTGGCTCTACAATGGCCCCACGAAAGTACGGCTCCTTAAGCAGCTCAATCTCCTCGAAGGGAACAAGAAAGACTACAAGACAGATGCGCCGCTTGTTGATCGCTACGTCAATGACGTAACACTCTTTACCCTTACCGACGCGCCAACGCCCAACTGGTTCGGGCGGCTTGCGGACAGCATCTTCTGGACATCTCTCGTCGTCTGGTTCACCAACCTCATGCACGATGTGCTGGGCTTATTGCATGGCATCGTTGGCGTGTGGGGGTTGAACGTCATCATGCTCACGGTACTTGTGCGGTTGCTTTTAATGTTGCCAAGCCGTCGGCAACAAGCCTCGATGATGAAGTTGCAAGACAAGATGGCCTCACTCAAACCTGAAATCGACAAGATCACTGAAAAACACAAAGACAACCCGGCGCTACTACAACAAGAAAAAACTCGACTCATGTTGTCCAGCGGGGTCAACCCGCTCTCCAGTATGGGAGGGTGTTTGTTGATGTTCGCGCAGATGCCCATCTTCATGGGGCTGTATTTTTGCTTGCAAGAGTCGATCTTTTTCCGGCTCGACAACTTTCTCTGGATCAAGAACCTTGCCGCACCGGACATGCTGCTGTGGTGGACGGAAGCCATACCTTGGGTCAACGCCGCCAGTGACATGGGGGGCATGGTTTACGTTGGGCCTTACCTGAATGTGTTGCCCATCATCGCTGTCACGCTCATGTTCATTAATATGAAGGTCTCGTCACCACCGCCGACAGACGAACAGCAGGAAATGCAGCAAAAGATGATGAAGTACATGATGTTCTTCATGGGCTTCATGTTCTATAAGATGGCAGCGGGTATGTGTATATACTTCATCGTGAGCACGAGTTGGGGGCTCACGGAACGCTATCTCTTGAAGAAAAAGCAAAAGCGCTTGGCAGAGGAGAAGGCGAACCAACCCGTAAGCACTGTTGTCCAACAAGTTGCACCGCCAGCCCCACCAAAGCCAACTGGCATGATTGGGCGTTTCAAAGATAAGCTCATGGAACGGATGGAAGAGTTACAAAAACAAGCCGATACCCAACGGCAAATTGTCAACAATCCTCAAACTCAGCAGTCAAGACCTAACGACAAAAAGAAGAACAAGAAGAAGCGAAAGTAGCCCGGCTTCACACGACGACGTTGGGTGATATACTTATCGCATGGAGAGGTGGCAGAGTGGTCGATTGCGCTAGTCTCGAAAACTGGTTTACCGGAAACGGTAACGAGGGTTCGAATCCCTCCCTCTCCGCTGGTTGATGCACGTCGAAAGTCCTCAAAATCACCTTAAGAACCAGGCTTTTCGGGCAAACCCCGGAAAGCCTGTTCGCTTCCCGAACCCCACTTTGGGGACAAATTGGGGACAACGCGGCACTCGCGTTGGATCCGCATCGCTTGTCTCCTCGCGAACAATTCGACGGGGAGGAATGCTCACATGGCGTCCTTGGAACAACGCGGCAATCGCTTTCGGGTCATTTTCCGCCTGAGCGGAACCAAGCACTACGTGAGCGTAAAAGCAGCCGATCGAAATGAAGCGGAAGCGGGCCTCGCTCGGCTTGAAGAAAACCTGCGACTCGTCGAACGTGGTCAGCTGAAAATCCGGCCGGGCCCGGGCCCGACCTCGGCCTGTTCCTGCTCTCCGACGGCAAGCTCGAACAAACCGTCGAACTCGCCCGCACCCTCACCGACCCCGGACGGTTCGAGATTCGCAACGGACTCGTTCGCGCCTGCTACAGCCACAGCGTAGCTCTAGATAAGCTGGGGAATCGCAAACACTGCCTGAGTCTGAGTTCCTCCTGCACCGCACGTCTGCCGACGCACTGGCTACGGTGCTTGCGACCGACTTCCGGGCGATGAACCGGGCGCTCGTTCAACGCACGACGAAGCCGGAATATGCGGTCCAGCTCATCGCCATGTACAATTCAACGCCGGTTCGGCGATCATGCATCCACGCAGACTTGTTAGCAACTCACATGAAATTGATCGATCGTTGAAAAATGCTGATCTAGGAATTGTTTTTCGAAACCTGATTCGATCACCAACGGGGCGGGGAAGAGTGGGGGTGCCCTGAGCAGCACCCTCCAGCACTTATGGCTGCACCTTCCGGCCTGACCAGGTTCACACCTTCAGGTCTGTCAGGCCCCCACCCTTCTCCACCCCGTGGCGTATATCACTTCTTCGTGGTGCCGCGTGCAAAGATACTGGCCACGAAGTTCAGCACGTCCGTCGCACTGCTATCGTTATAGCCGTAGTTCCGGATCAGTCGAGCCTTCACCACATCAATTTTCTCTTGTGTGGCCCGATCCACCACGTTCGACACCAACGTCGTGAGCTTGATCGTGTCCTTCTGATCCTCGAACAGCTTGAGTTCGAGGGCCTTTTGCAGCCGCTCGTTGCTGCGATAATCGAACTTCTTGCCTTCGATCGCCAGGGCACCGATGTAGTTCATGATCTCGCGGCGGAAGTCGTCCTTTCGACCTTCGGGGATGTCGATCTTCTCCTCCACACTGCGCATCAGGCGTTCGTCGGCTTCCTCGTCGCGGCCAGTGTAGCGGTTCTTGACCTTCTCGCGCTGGGTGTAGGCCTTCACGTTGTCGAGGTAGTTACCGAAGAGGCGGGTCAGGGCTTCCTCATCCGCAGCGATGGCACGTTGAACTTCGTTCTTCACCACGTCTTCGTACTCATCACGTACCACGGCCAGCAGCTCGCGATAGTGCCGATACTGCTCGTCGTCCTTGATCAGCGGATGATGGCGCAGCCCGGTTTCCAGCTCGTGCATCACCATGAACGGATTGATGTTGTCTTCATCGGCATGGCTCACCAGTGCGTTGCTGATCTTGTCTTGGATGTACCGCGGGCTGATGCCGGTCATCCCCTCGTAGACAGCTTCCTTCTTGAGGTCGATGACGTTGTCTTCGGTGAAGCCCGGCAGCGTCTTGCCGTTGTACAGCTTGAGCTTTTGCAGCAGGCTCAGGCTGGCGTGCTTCGGTGGAGTCAAGCGGGTGAGCACGGCCCACATCGCGGCCACTTCCACGGTGTGCGGGGCGATGTGCTTGCCCTTCACCTTCTCGGCGATGAAATCCTTCTCGTAAATCCGCACTTCGTCACGCAGCCGGGTGACGTACGGAATGTCGATTTTCACAGTGCGGTCACGCAACGCTTCCATGAACTCGTTGCTTTGCAGTCGCTTATATTCCGGCTCGTTGGTGTGGGCCAGAATGACTTCGTCAATGTCGGTCTGGGCGAACTTCTTCGGCTTGATCTTGTGTTCCTGGCTAGCCCCAAGCAAGTCGTAAAGGAACGCCACGTCGAGCTTCAACACTTCGATGAACTCGACGACACCGCGGTTGGCGATGTTGAGTTCACCATCAAAGCTGAAGGCGCGTGGGTCGCTATCGCTGCCGTACTCAGCGATCTTGCGGTAGTTCAGGTCGCCGGTCAGTTCGGTGCTGTCTTGGTTCTTCTCATCCTTCGGCTGGAAGGTGCCAATGCCGATGCGATCCTTCTCGCTGAGGATCAGCCGGTGGACTTTCACTTCGTTCCGCAGCATTTCCAGCCAGTCGCCGTTGTAGTTGGCCAGGCGAATACGAAACTCGAAGCGGCTGGCCGGACACAGGTCGCCCTGAATCTTGATCGGGTAGTTCAGCGGTTGGGCGGCCTCGGCGTTCAGCATTTTCAAGAACTGAGCACGTTGCTCTTCGGGGATGAGTTGCAATGGCTCGGAGTGCATCGGGTCCTTGGCCCATGTACCATCCGGGTTCTTCCAACTGAAGCTGTAGAGAGTGCCTTCATCGCTTCGGCTGTACTCTTCGACTCCGCGTTTGAGCAGCCGGGCAATCGTACTCTTGGCACTGCCCACGGGGCCGTGTAACAGGATGACCCGGCGCTCAGTGCCGTAGCCAAGTGCCGCGCTGCGGAACATGTTGACCAGCTGCATCAGTGGGCGATCCAACCCGTAGATGCCGTCGCCGTGCTTGCTGGCAAAGTCGATGAAGAACTTGTAACGGGTGAGCTTGTCCTTGTTCTCGTAAATGTCTTCGGTGCCATGCGACAGGATCATGTCGTACATGCGCTGGAAGGCATTGCGAGTGACAGCGGGCTGTCGAAGAACAATGTCGAGATACTCTTCGAACGTCCCTTCCCAGTTGAGCTTCTGAAAGTCTGCGGTATCGATCTCTTTCTTCAACATTCCCAAGATGGACTGGATGGATGATGACATGCGGTTCTCCATGAAGTTGAGACAGCCGTCCGTGTTGTCACCTGTTGTGCAGGCGAGCCAAGGCTAAAAGCTACTTTTTGAGAGGTCAAAGAATTCTAACCGAACGCAAGTGTCCGGTCGAGAGTTTTGGTTTGCATGAGGACAAGCAAGGAAACAAAGCGGTTCACCACAAAGTCATAGGATCACATAAAAACCAAAGACATGTTCACCGCAGAGAAAGTAGAGGCACGAGAGAAAAACAAAGAGTGTGAGCATCAAACTGCCATGTTTTATCTTTGTTCTACCTCTTGTTCCTGTCGTGTCTCTGCGGTGATTTTCTACCTCATTCAAGCACCATGAACGGCGTCCACGATCGCCTTTACTTTTGCCAAGTCCTTATGTCCCGGTGAGTGTTCCACACCGCTGGCCACGTCCACGCCCCACGGGCGTACCACGCGGATCGCCTCGGCCACATTCTCAGGCGTGAGTCCACCAGCCAAGATCACCGGCACACCGGGATCGAACCCTGCTAACAAATGCCAAGGGGCCCGATGCCCGGTGCCACCCATCTCGCCGGACACATAGGAATCCACAAGCACGGCAGCAGGCTTGCGCTTTTGCACTTCGCTGACCACCCGAGCCAGATCCGCACGATCTTTGATGCGATACGCCGGGATGTGATTGGGGTGATACTCACCAAGTTCCGCCAGCCCGTCCGAATACGTTTGCCAGGCTTGAAGATGGAGAGTCTGAATGTCCGGAAACTCCGCCGGAATGTTACCCGACACAAACACACCCACGGCCGGCAACAACGGCCCCAAGGCCCGGATCAACTCCCGTGCCTGCGGGATGGTCACATAGCGTGGCGACTTGGCATAGAAGTTCAACCCCACGGCATGGATGCCCAAGTGCGCCAGCGCCTCGGCATCTTGGGTCGTCGTCACGCCACAGATTTTGATCCTGACCATGGTTTTCCTTGTGAACCGGCTGCGTGAGCTGCCGGGTTCTTGGTTTCACCCAGCGACTGACGTCGCCGGTTCGCCAAAACATCCTTGAACTACGTCACAATGTTGTCTTCGTCGCAGTCCTTCACCGCGACTTCAGCAATCTTGAGGAACATCCGCACGGCTTGGGCTACCTGCTTGCGTGTGACCCCGCCTTTCAGCACGATGGCGTAGTCGAGCCACAATTCATCTTCGTCGCCAATCGCGGCCCGCACCAGCACATACTGATCGTTGATGCGGTTCACCAGTTCGAGTCGATCCAGACGCTCCGCATCTTCCTGCATTTTGTAATAGCAGATCAGCAGCAGTCGGTCGTTGTTGTCCGAGAGCCGAACACGGGCGAGGATTTCTTCACGGAGCAAGATCGATTGATTCTCTTCATCGAGTTCTACTTCAAAAAGTGCATCGTCGAGTAACTGCAAAATGGTTTGCAGCGTGATGTCTTCCGGGTGAAGCACGTGATCCGGCATGACTTACCCCTTAAACATCGACAAGAAAAACCGCAGCAGATGGAACGTGCAGCCATTGCGGTGCTATCACTGTTCCATAAGCTGACAGCACCTCGATAGATTGTCGAGGTTTGTTTTTGACCGTGCTTGTGAAAAGTTTCACAAAGTCGGCTGGATCGAGGATCGAGAACTCATGGCCGCAGTGCCTATCCTCACGTCGAGCGGGTTGGAGCCAGCCTTCGAGCTGACGTCGTACCTGCCGGTCATCCTGTATGCGTTGGTCGTCGTTGGGCTTGCCGCCGTAACGCTGGCGGCCACCCATGTGCCAATCCTGAAGCCGTGGAAACCGACCAAAGTGAAGAACATGCCCTACGAATCCGGCATGGATCCGATGGGCACCTCGCGGATGCAGTTCGACATCCGTTTCCACCTGATTGCCATCCTGTTTCTTGTCTTCGACGTGGAACTTCTGTTCCTGTATCCATGGGCGGTCATCGCCTATGGTGAGGGCGGGAACCCGTACTGGCAGAGCGTTTTCGGGCAGATTGTCTTCATTGAAATTCTGATCTTCCTCGTCACGTTGGCCATCGCATACGTTTACGCTTGGCGAAAAGGAGTCTTCCAATGGCGATGAAGCTCGACGACAGCGTGTTTGTTGCGCCGCTCGATCAACTGGCGAACTGGGTACGTAAGCACAGCCTTTGGCCGATGCCGTTTGCCACAGCCTGCTGCGGTATTGAACTGATGGCCACGGCTAGCAGTCGATACGACATCTCAAGATTCGGTGCAGAAGCCATGCGGTTTACACCCCGTCAGTGTGATGTGATGATCGTGGCGGGCCGCGTGGTGATGAAGATGGTGCCCGTGATGCAACGCATCTGGCTGCAAATGCCGGAGCCTAAGTGGTGCATCAGCATGGGTGCCTGTGCCAGCAGCGGTGGCGTGTTTGACACCTACGCCGTGGTGCAAGGGATCGACCGCTTTATTCCTGTGGATGTGTATGTGCCGGGTTGCCCACCGCGCCCGGAACAACTGATTCGCGCCGTGCTTGATCTGCAAGAAAAGGTGCAGAAAACTGGCACGATCAACGGTCGTGAGTTTGCAAAACGCACCAAGTACGAAGGCCCCGCACCACTGGCGGACGAACTTGGCGCTGCTGAGCTTGTGGTGGCCCCAGGGAACTACGCTTCGGGCAAGCGCAGCCGAGGCTTGCCGATTGTGAGCAACAACTAACATGCCTACCGCTGTGGAATACTGTTCAAGCTTGCTCGGCTCTCCGGTGCCAATCTCGGAGTTCAAGGGTAACATCCGCCTGGTGATACCGGCGGAGAAGATTTACGCCGTGCTGAGCGGGTTGAAATCCAGCGTTGGCTACGACATGCTCTGCGACCTCGCTGGCATCGACTACCTGAACTACCCCGAAGCGACGGATCGTTATGCCGTCCTGTACTCGCTGACGAACACGAGCACAGGTGAGCGTGTATTCCTGAAGACGTTTGTCAACGACCCCGAGCCAGAGCTGCCTAGTGTGGTTGCCCTGTGGGAAGGGGCAAACTGGATGGAACGCGAAGTGTTCGACATGTTCGGCATTACATTCACGGGCCACCCGGATTTGCGACGAATCCTCATGCCAGATGCATTTGTTGGCCACCCGTTGCGGAAGGACTACCCGCTCCGTGGTTACGGCGAACGCCATAACTTCCCGACCCTGACCCGAGCGGAGAGCTGATCCGCAATGCCACTTGAACTTCTTGATCCTGCTGCCGACACGAGTTTAGACTCGGAGTATCTCTACACCCTCAACTTCGGCCCGCAGCACCCAGCCACGCACACCACCTTGCGGTTGGTGCTGACGCTCGATGGCGAGACCATAGTCAAGGCTGTGCCGGACATTGGCTACCTGCATTCCGGCTTCGAAAAGCTGGGTGAAGATCTCGACTTCAATCAGTATGTGACCGTCGTTGACCGGATGAACTATATCAGCCCAGTGGCGAACGAAATCGCCTGGGTGCATTCGGTCGAGAAACTGCTGGGCATCGACATCACCCCGCGCTGCAAGTACATCCGAACCATTTTGGCGGAACTAGGACGCATCAGTGATCACCTGCTGTGTGTAGCGGCGGCATCGCTTGACCTCGGCGGACTCACGACGTTTTTCTACGCCTTCAACGAGCGTGAAAAAGTCTACGACATTATCGAAAGTGCCAGCGGTCAGCGGTTCCATCCGAGCTACTGCCGGGTGGGTGGCATGATGAATGACATCACCCCGGACGTGGTACAGAAGATCCGGGACTTTGTGCGGGACTTCGGCAAGGCTCAGGCCGACATTGCCCGGTTGCTGAACAAGAACAAGATCTTCATCGAACGCACCAAAGGTGTTGGTGTTTTGACCCGCGAAGAAGCGATCAACCGGAGTGTGAGCGGGCCGGTGGCGCGTGCTTCTGGGCTGTTGCGAGATCTTCGTAAAGACGAGCCGTACTTGGCCTATGGCGAGTTGCAGAGCAGCTTCAAAGTGGTGGCGTCCAAGGGTGGCGATTGTTTGTCACGCTATTTGGTACGCATGGGCGAGATGGCCGAGAGTATCAAGATCATCGCAGCCGCTGTGGAGAACATCCCGGGCGGGGCGATGAATATTGATGTGAATGAGAAAACCAACATCCCGAGCAAGCAAGAAACGTATCGGACAATTGAAGGACTCATTCAACACTTCGAACTGTTCATGTGGAACCGTCGATTTGAAACACCGATCAACGAAGTGTATGGTGCGAACGAAACAGCGAATGGCGAGCTTGGCTTTTACGTGGTAAGCGACGGCACGGGCAAGCCGTTCCGGGCACGCACCCGCCCACCGAGCTTCATCCATTTCGCGTTGTTCCCACACCTAATGGAAGGCCACCAGATCAGTGATGTGCCTGCGATCCTGGGGAGTTTGAACATTATTGCAGCGGAGTTGGACCGATGAGTGCGATCAGCGACGACATCAAGAACCGTATCTTGTCTCTACTTCCCCGCTATCCTCGCAAGCAGGCTGTCACGCTACCTGCACTGCACTTGGTACACGACGAGTATCGCACGGTGTCGAATGAACACATCGTCGAGATTGCGCAGTTGCTGGAGTTACACCCGAGTGAAGTGCATGACACCATGACCTTCTACGAATTCTTCAAGCACGATGACAACAAGCTGGGCAAGACTCGTTTATGGGTCTGTCGAGGTTTGGCGTGTCATTTGCGCGGGGCCTATGAACTAATTGAACATTGCGAAGGTAAGCTGGGCGTGAAATGTGGCGAGACAACGAGTGACGGCAAGATCACATTGGAATTTGCAGAATGCATCGGGGCTTGCGATGGTGCCCCGGCCTGTCTGAAGGACGACAGACACGTGATGAACGTATCAACGGAACGAGCAGATCAACTCATTGAGGAGCTACAGCGATGAGTTTTGAATCAACACTCCTTGCACGTATTAACAAGCCAAACTCGGCTGGGCTGGATGGCTACAGTTCCGACGGTGGATATAACGCCTTTGAACGTGCGCTGCGCGAAAAAGCGCCGATAGACGTCATCACTCAAGTGAAGGACTCCGGCCTGCGTGGGCGTGGTGGTGCGGGCTTCCCAACTGGGTTGAAATGGACGTTTCTGCCCAAGGATCACCCTGGCCCGATTTATCTCTGCATCAACGCCGATGAATCCGAGCCATGCACTTATAACAACCGCATTCTGATGGAGAAAGATCCTCATCAGGTACTTGAAGGGATCATGCTCGCGTGTTACGCGATCAAGAGTGAATGTTGCTACTTCTACATTCGCTACGAATACGGCGATGCTTACCGCACCCTGCAAGCGGCAATCGATGAATGTTATGCTGCCGGGCTTCTTGGCAAGAATATCTTCAACACCGGTTTCAACCTCGACATCTACTTGCATCGTGGCGCCGGTGCATACATCTGTGGCGAAGAAACAGGGCTGATCGAATCCCTCGAAGGCAAGCGGGCTTGGCCGCGAATCAAGCCGCCGTTTCCGGCCATCGAAGGGGCGTTCCGCAAGCCAACCATCGTGAACAACGTCGAGACCATGGCCTGCGTCACGCAGATCATGCGTCGAGGCATCGATTGGTTCAAGAGCTTGGGTGTACCACCCGACCCGAAGAACCCACGCGATGCCGGGAGCTACGGTCCCAAGCTCTACACGATCGCCGGACACGTCAACGAACCCAAGTGCGTCGAACTACCGATGGGCGTGACACTGCGAGATCTCGTGGAAAAGCACGGCGGCGGGGTGTGGAAGGGTCGCAAGGCCAAGACGGTGAACCCCGGCGGACTGAGTATGGGGTTCATCGATGTCAATGCCCCGCTCAAGGGCGAAGACGGCAAGACCGAATACGACATTCCGCTCGACTTCAACGGGCCGGGCAAAGTTGGTTGTCTCGGTTTAGGTACTGCAGCAATTACTGTCGTCGATGACCAAACCAGCATGTTGGATGTACTTCACAATGTGTGCCAGTTCTTCAGCCACGAGAGTTGCGGGCAGTGTACACCGTGTCGGGAAGGCACCGGCTGGATGCTGAAAATCACGGACAGAATGCGTCGCGGACAGGGCCGACAGGAAGACCTCGATATCCTAGTTGATGTCGCGGATCGTATCGGCATCATGCCCGGTACCACCATCTGCGGCCTGAGCGATGGTGCTGGCTGGCCCGTAAAAACTGCGATCCGCAAGTTCCGCAAGGAGTTTGAGGACGCCGTGAAAACGGGCAAACGCAGCCAGTATGCCAAAGCTCTACAACTCGCGGGGGCACACTGATGCGGGCGTATTTCTTCATCGTGGTCATGCTGGTTGCAGCCGTTGCGGGCTGCAAGAAGGTTCCTCAACCGACGGACGCCACCCCATCACCTACGTTCAAAGTGGACGACCGGAACACAAACTATCGCCCGGATCAGTCTGGCCTGCGGAACTCCAAGCGGGCCGGCGAGCGATTGGCTCAGCAGACGCAGATGGATCAACTGGGCACGATCATGTTCGCGATCGAACTGCAAGACAACAAGATGCCGACGGTGGATGGAGTGAAAGCCGACTTAAAAGCTAACCCGGACGCCCGCGACCTGCTCAAACTGATCGACGACGGCGTCATCATCCTTACCGGCACGACAGACCGACAAGGGATGTGGGCCTACGAGATCGACGCGGACAAAGTCGGTGGCATCATCCTGGTGAGCGGTCGGGCACGCCGGGCCATGGCGGATGAAGTCAAGAAATACTTGGGTCAGTAAGTAGCGTACCTGGTGGGAACAAATGCCAACGGTTTATGTGAACGACAAGCCGGTCGAGATCGGCGATAAGAAATTGAACTGCGTGCAAGCCGCTGAACTGGCTGGCGTGCTCGTTCCGCATTACTGCTACCATCCAGGGTTGTCGGTCGTGGCGTCGTGCCGAATGTGCATGATCGAAATGGGCGACTTGAAAGACGGCAAAGTGACGATGGTGCCAAAGGTGTTCCCCGGTTGTCAGACTCCGGTGAAAGACGGCACCGTGATCGTGACCGGCGACTACGACAAGCGTGATCAAAGCACCTCCACCTTGCCTTACGATGCCACCTATAAACCAGGTGACCGGGCGAAGAAGAGCCAAGCCGACACACTCGAAGGCTTGCTATTGAACCACCCGCTTGATTGCCCTGTCTGCGACAAAGCTGGCGAGTGCAAACTGCAAGACTACAGCTACCAGTTCGGGCGAAGCCAAAGCCGAATGGTAGACGAAAAAAACACCCCGCCGAACAAGCCGGAAATCAGCAGTAAGATCACCCTGTTCACAGACCGCTGCATCATGTGTACTCGTTGCGTGCGCTTCACACGTGAAGTATCAGGTACCGCCGAACTGCAAGTGGTCGGTCGGGGTCATCACGAAGAAATCGACGTGTTCCCCGGCTATCCGCTCGAAAACAAACTCAGCGGCAACGTAGTGGACTTATGCCCCGTCGGTGCCCTCGGCTCCAAGGACTTCCTGTACACGCAACGCGTGTGGTACATGAAGACCACCGACAGCGTGTGTGCCGGGTGCAGCACTGGGTGCAGCGTTCACGTAGATACCAACAAGGACATTGTCTACCGCCTGCGTTCCCGCGAAAACCTCGACGCCCAAGGCTATTGGATGTGCGACGAGGGCCGCTGGGGTTACCAGTACACCCAGTCGCCGGATCGGATTGCCAAGCCGCATGCACGTGGCACCGATGGCAAACTACGCCCGACCTTCTGGCGTGACATCAACTTCAAAAAACTGATGGAAGCTGAACTCTACGTCACCGCCAAGCGGGCCGTAGTGGTGCTTTCGCCATTCTTGACGACCGAAGAAGCGTACCAACTGGGCAAGGCTGCGAAGGCTTTGTCCAATGACATTCGACTTGTCCTCGGGCCGGTGCCAACCGTGGGCGAGGACGACCACTACCCGAAGAACACCCGAGGTGTTCACGTACCGCCAACCAAGTTCACCATCCATGCCGAGAAGTGCCCGAACCGAGCTGGCGTGGAGTTGGTGCTGAAGAAACTCCAAGGCGAGGTGATCTCGTTCGATTCAGTTCTCAAGCAAGACCTCACCGTCATGTGGTTTGCTGGTGGCTATCCGAACGCCGACATGGTGAACAAAGCCATTCCCGAAAACTGGAAAGCACCGGCGTTCCTGGTGGTGCAAGACCTGTTTCAGAGCAAACTCACTGCACAAGCGAAGTTCGTGCTGCCTGCAACCACCGTCTTCGAGAAGGACGGTTCGTACATCAACTATGCGAGCATCACGCAAAGCTTTACCAAGACCGTGAAGCCAACCGCCGAGATTCGCACCGAGTTACAGTTGAGTTACGACCTCGCGGGCAAGAAGGGCTTGGCCACCGTGAGTGCCGTGCGTGCAGAACTGGCGAAGGAGATCCCGGCACTGGCATCGCTGGCCGACATCAAAGCTCCGATGCTGACGAAGAAAGTCGAACTGGCCCTCGTTTAAGTACCCCGAACAACGGTTGACGGACTTGCACTATGCCTGAGTTTGACTGGATCACGACACTCTCCATCATCGCCGGCGTCATCGCCGTGGTGATGCCGACGGTCGGTTATTTGACGCTCTCCGAGCGGAAGATTTCTGCGTGGATTCAGGATCGCGTGGGGCCAAACCGCGTTGGGCCGCTCGGCTTGCTGCAACCGCTGGCCGACGGTGGTAAGTTCTTCCTGAAGGAAGCACCGATCCCCAGTCATGTGGACAAAATCTTCTTCCTGCTGGCACCCGCTATCTCGATGGCCACAGCCTTGGTGGCACTCGCGGTGGTGCCTTGGGGCGGTACCACACCAACGCCACCGCCTGTGAAAACAGTCGAGATGGTCAACGGTGCTGAACGCCCGGTGACCGATGCGTTAGCGACATTTGAGACGGCCCAAGCCGCCCACGCTGAGAAGTTTCAATCCGTCATCATGCCGGGCCTGGACATTGGCATTCTGTATGTCTTCGCCATTGGTAGTCTCGCGGTGTACGGGGTCATCCTCGGTGGTTGGGCTTCGGACAATAAATACTCACTCATCGGTGCCTTGCGTTCCTCCGCACAGATCATCAGCTACGAAATTCCGTTGGGCATGAGCATCGTGGGCATCCTGTTGTTCACCGGATCACTTAACCTCGAAACCATCGTGGCCTGGCAGAAGCAACACGGTTGGTTCTTTTTCTTCCAGCCGCTGGCCTTCCTGCTGTTCATGACCAGTGTTTACGCTGAGTGCAACCGATTGCCGTTCGACTTGCCCGAAGCCGAGCAGGAAATTGTGGGTGGCTACCTGACCGAATACGGTGCCCTGAACTTCGGCATGTTTATGATCGGCGAATTCACGCACATGATTACCACTAGCTTGCTCATGAGCTTGTGCTTCTTCGGTGGGTACACGCTGTTCGGCCTTGAAGACAGCTTCAGTGATCCGATCCTCGGATACGTGCTGAAGGCCGTGATCCTCAGTGCCAAAGTCGGTTTCTTCCTGTTTATGTACCAACTGGTTCGCTGGACGATCCCACGCTTCCGCTTCGATCAACTCATGGCGTTGGCGTGGAAGGTGATGATTCCGCTTTCGCTGTTGCATCTCTTTGGTGCGATGCTGGTTCGCCAGTTCCAACTGAGTAACTGGGTACTCACGGCGATCTCGGTGTCGCTATTTATCGGGGCTGGATTGCTGGCCGTGGCCATCAACGCCGGGCCGAACAACACGCCACGAAGGCGGAAAATCCCCGTCATGACCTTGCCAGTCGGAGTGAATTAAGATGGCGATTGCCGAACAAGACGTTGCATGGGTAGCGGCACCAAAACTTGGGCTGCTGGAGCAGTTGTACATCCCCATTGTGCTGGATGGCCTGAGCACGACGGTGAAGCACCTCTTCAGCAAGAAGCGGACTGAAAGCTACCCCGAACAACTGCCCGTGCTACCACCGAACTATCGTGGTGTGCATCGCCTGAATCGCGACAGCGAAGGCCGTACTAAGTGCGTGGCCTGCTACATGTGTGCCACGGCCTGCCCGGCCCATTGCATTGATATTGTGGCCGCACCGGCCCCGGCGGCGTGGAAGGATCGCGAGAAGTATCCCGAAACATTCGTCATTGATGAACTTCGCTGTATCTACTGTGGCATGTGCGAGGAAGCCTGCCCGGTGGATGCCATCGAACTGACCACGTTATACGATCTCACCGGCATGAGCCGGGAGCAGATGATCTTCGACAAAGAAAAGCTGCTGAGTATCTTCGACCAGACCACCAAAGCGGGTACCGATCCGGTGCGTACCAGCGGAAGCAAACTCGGCCCGGCGGCCGAAGCCCCAAAACCAACCTCCACACACTGAGACCCGCGCGAACCAAACGATGCAACAGTTTTTGTCTAGCCCTGGCCTGCAACTCGTCATCGCGGCACTTTTTGGTGCTGCGGGCGTTTACCTGCTGCTGCCCAAACCGAAGATGCGCTCCGTTTCCGTGGGCACGTTTTTGGTAGTCGCCAGCCTCGCGGTGCTTGGCTTGTTCCTGTATACGCGTTTTGCATCGCCGCTCCTCACCCGCACCGGCGAAACCGACATCATGGGCTCCGTGATGTTCTGGTTCTTCTCCGGTGCAGCAACGTTGTTTTCGTTAGTGTTGCTCACGCAACGCAACCCGGCCCGTGGGGCTATTGCCTTCGCATTTGTGATCCTTAGCACCTGTGGGCTGTTCCTGTTGTTGGCCGCGCCGTTCCTCATGGCAGCCACCATCGTGGTCTATGCCGGGGCCATCATCGTTACATTCCTCTTCGTGCTCATGCTGTCGAACGTGCGGGGAGTGTCGGACGAGAACGACCGCACCCGCGAGCCGCTCTTGGGTAGCCTTGCCGGCTTTGCATTTCTTGGTTTGCTGTTGTTTACTCTGCATCAATCAGCGCCATCCTTGAATAGCGAAAGTTCAGTAGTGCCGGTGCTGCTCACCACGAAAGAGCGTGTGAGCATCGAGCAAGCGTTCTTGAAAGCCGAAGCAGCATTGAGTGCCGAAACTGCAATCGAACAAGTCGATCTCGCCAAGCAAGTTCGCCAGTTGGTGGCCGAAGGGTTGGAGCCAACCACCTACGGTTCGCAGGTGCCACTCTCTAGGTTGGATCCAGTGAAGAAAGACCCGCGCGTAGAAGCGTTCCTGCAATCGCAATCGGAATTGCTCGCTGCCACGAACAAGCTCGACGATGCCTTGATAAACAACGCTGCTACCACCAAAGACCAACTGAAAACCGTGCGAGACAAGCTCGCCGTGTTTCGTGGCAGTACTGATCTGCCCGCACGTAACGTGGCCAACATCGGTGTGCTTTTGTACTCGGAGTATCTCTTGGCTGTGGAAATGGCCGGAACGCTTTTACTCGTCGCCACCATTGGTGCCGTGACGATTGCCAACCGCCGGAAAGGAGTGATGGCATGATCTCCCTCTGGCACTTTTTGGCCATCGGGGCCGTACTGTTTAGCCTGGGGTTGATCGGGTTTCTGACCCGACGCAACTTCATCACCATGTTCCTCTGTGCCGAGTTGATGCTGCAAGGTGTGGTCATCAACCTGCTGGCGTTTGGTCGCTATCACGGTACCTTGCAGGGCCAAGTGTTTGGCTTGTTCATCATCACCGTAGCGGCCTGTGAAGCCGGGCTGGCGATGGCGTTTTTCCTCGTGCTTTACAAGCGTGCAAAGACACTGGATTCTTCCGACTGGCAAGACACCCGCGAACATGGCCTTGCAGCAACCTTGGATTTGGAACCATTGAAACAACCTGTTGTTGAAGAAGCACCGACGTTGCCCGTCGCTGGTTTAGTCCCTGAGCAACCTGAGGTGATGATGGAGGAGCCAAGCCGTGTTTGATCTGCAATCTCCGCTTGGCCTCTCGATCATCGCCTTACTGCTACCACTGTTGGGCAGTCTGCTTGCTGCACTGTGTGGTGGCTTCGCGCCGCTCCGTAAACTCGCTCACCTGCCGGTGATCCTGAGTTTCGCGGCCGCCGCAACGATTGCCATCTTTGTGCTGCTCCAGGTCTCGCATGGCAAAGAAACCCTGTTCCTCACCGCCGACTTAGGTACCTGGTTCTCGGTGGGACGCTTGAGCGTGCCGATCAGCCTGCATCTGGATCCGATCTCGGCCATCATGCTGGCGATGGTGACGTTCATTGCCACACTCATTGCGATCTTCAGCGCCAGCTACATGCGCGGAGATTCCGGCTACGCCCGATTCTTCGGCGTGATGGGTTTGTTTGTGTTCTCGATGTGCTTGCTGGTAATGGCGAACAACATCTTCTTGCTCATTGCCGGGTGGGAAGGCGTGGGCCTGTGCAGCTACTTGCTGGTGGGGTACTACTACGCCAAGCCGAGTGCCGCAGCCGCGGCCCGCAAGGCGTTCCTTGTTACCCGCCTGGGTGATGTCGGCTTGATCCTCGGTGTGTTTCTGCTCTGGCAAATGGGCGGCTACCACACCAATATCGATCAGCTCACGAACCACATCCTGCACCATCCGCCATCGGATGCCGCACTGACCACGGCCCTGCTTTGCCTGTTCTGCGGGGCCATCGGCAAGTCGGCACAGTTCCCACTCTATGTGTGGTTGCCGGACGCGATGGAAGGCCCGACACCGGTGTCAGCGCTCATCCACGCGGCCACCATGGTCACGGCTGGCGTGTACTTACTGGCACGGATGTCGCCATTGTTTGCACTCAGCCCCATGGCTCAGATCATTGTGAGTTGCATTGGTGGCATCACGGCCATCCTCGCGGCCTTCATTGCTTTGGCTCAATATGACCTCAAGCGAGTGTTGGCATACAGCACCGTCAGCCAACTCGGTTTCATGTTCATGGCCCTCGGCTGCGGCGGGGCGATTGCCCCAAGTATCGCCGTCACAGCGGCCATCTTTCACCTGTTCACCCATGCGTTCTTCAAGGCCCTGCTGTTCCTCGGTAGCGGCTCGGTGATGCACGCCATGGGCAACGTGATTGACGTGCGGAAGTTCGGTGGGCTTCGCAAAGTGATGCCGATTACGCACATCACGTTCTTGATCGGCTCGCTGGCGTTGGCTGGCTTCCCGTTGCTCTCCGGGTTCTGGAGCAAAGACCAAATCATCCATGCTCTGTCGGATGCTGGGAAGAGTCGGTCGATTTATGCCATGCAATACTTCGGCCTGTTCATCGTGGCCTGTGTCACGGCCCTCATGACGGCGTTCTACACGTTCCGCGTTTACTTCCTCACCTTCTGGGGTGAGGAAAAGATTCCGCACGAGGCCCATGGCCACGCGCATGAATCTCCACGAGCCATGACCTATCCACTGATCGTGCTGGCTATTGGTGCCTTTGCGGTCGGTCTTGTTGTTGATCCACTGACGCACTGGTTCGGGCATTTCGTGGATCGCGCACCAGTGTTGCATGAAGCGGATCATGCGTACGAGAAAGCCTCGAACATGGCCGTCGGTTCGCATTCGTTCAGCATCGAGATTGCTGCGATCAGCACCGTGCTTGCTCTTGCTGGCATCGGTTTGGCGGCAGTGCTGTACCGCAAGGGCGGGCCGGAGAAAGTGCCTGCTCTCATCCAGCCGCTGTTTGCCATGAGCGCGAACAAGCTCTACGTGGACGAAGTGTACAGCGCCACCATCGTGAAGCCTGCCGAGGTTCTCGCCAACGGCGGTCGGCAGTTCGATGGATTCCTCGACTCCCTTGCACGACTGATCTGCTACGTACCAAGGCTCTTGGCTGGCGTGCTCAAGCCATTGCAAAACGGCTTGGTTCAGTTCTACGCCCTCGGCATGATCTTGGGCTTGGCCGTGTTTCTTACCGTCGTCGTGTTCCGCGCGACTCGAACCCTCCCATAACTGCTGCGGAACCAAGGCCCCACCATGAGTATTGACCAGTTGATCGACGTTGCGTTTTCCCCAGCGGTGCTGCGCGTATTGTTGTTGATCGTGGCGTTTTCACCGATGATCTTTGCTGCCGTAATGCTAGCACTGCGAAACCGCCCACGTGGTTTGCGTCGAGCTGCCGGTTTACTGTCCGGTTTGCATCTCGTTCTCACGGTGTTGTTGGTGGCCCCTTCAGCCGTGCTTCTGGATGAATACGCCAAAGTGCCGGAACGTTCGATGTTCGCCGTGACCGCTGTGCCAGGGGATCTTGGTCGATCAGTACGCGATGGCGATGTCGCTCTTCAAGCACACTCGACAGATTGGAATCTCTTTTTCGTCGCCAAGCAACGACCGGGCATGCCACCACCGGCTGTGCAGTTGTTCTTGGGGTTGGACGGTTTGAACATTTGGCTCGTGCTGCTCAGCAGTCTGATGTGCTACGTCGCTGTGTTGTGCTCGTACCGTTTGCCGCAAGAGAAAGCCGCCGGGTACTTCGCTTGGCTTTACGTGTTACAGTCGTTCATCACGGCGACTTTTGTGTCGTTCGACATCCTCGTCTTCTACGTCTTCTTTGAACTCACGTTGCTGCCGAGTTTCTTCCTCATTGGCAGTTGGGGCGTTGGCAGTGCGAAGCGCGATGCCGCCCGCAAGTTCTTTCTCTACACGCTCCTCGGTGGCTTGTTCACCCTCGTGGGCATCATTGGGTTGGTGTACACCAACCCAATCACGATCAAGGAAATCGACGTCGAGAGGAAGAACGACATTCCTGAAGTGCTGCCAGATGGCTCCGACCTGAGCAGGGGTACGGTATCGTTCAACATCAACAAGCTGTTAATGCAAACCACCAACCGTCGTAAGGCGTATGAAGACTGGCTGGCACGCAGCGAAATCGCCGTGCAAAACAGAGCGTGGGAAAAGAACCAGGGCACGAAGAAGGAAAGCTGGAAGCAGGCGGATTATGAAGCCGAAGTCACTAATGCGACGGAAGCTTCCAAGGCGTATCTGTCCTCACAAACGTGGATCTTCTTTGCACTGATTGCCGGGTTCGTGGTCAAGATCCCCTTGGTGCCGTTCCACACCTGGTTGCCCTCGGCGTATGCCGAGGCACCACCGGCCATCACGATGCTCATGTCGGCCCTCATGGCCAAGTTGGGCACGCTCGGGTTGCTGCGGATCGTCATCCCGCTTTGTCCGGATGCTGCGGTGCAGTATGGCCTGCCTGTATTCGGCACGCTTGGGGCCATTGGTGTTGTGTATGCCTCGTGTTGTGCCTTCGCGCAACGCGATTTGAAGATGCTCGCAGCCTATAGCTCCGTGGCACACCTCGGTTTACTGGTGCTGGGTGTGTTTGCCCTCAACATGGAAGGCCTGACAGGGGCCGCGCTGCACATGGTGAACCACGGCCTGACGGCAGGCTTGATGTTTGCAGCAGTGTGCTTCTTGTCTGATCGTTACCGAACGACGGACATGACGCTCTACGGTGGACTGTTCAAGCAGTACCCGAAGTTTGCGGTCTTTACTGTTGTTGCCTCACTGGCCAGCGTAGGTCTGCCTGGTTTGAGCAGCTTCATCTCTGAAATGTTGCTGCTCTCCGGGTTGTTCACACTCTGGAACGCCAGCCTCTTCGGCTACGGTTTGGCCGTAGCAGGTGCGTCAGGCATCTTCCTCTCAGCTTGGTACACCTTCACCATGATTCGCCGGCTGTGCTTCGGCCCGGTGAAGGAACCATTGCCAATTGCTGATGGTCCCAAGCTCACAGACTTCACGCGACGAGAAGCGATGGCGTTCTTGTTGCCAACGATTGCCATCGTAGTCTTGGGTGTTTATCCGCAACCGTTCCTGAACGTGATACGCGGTGACATTGGCGTGATTGAATTACGCATGCGGGAAGCCCGACACCGCGCAAATCCTGCTCTCGCCGAGCTAGATTCACCCCGCGTAAAAGTAATCTATGAGGATGCCCCGAAGACAGGGCCGATGCTGGGCGGACGACCCGGCGGCGGTATGCCAAAAGGTGGCGGAATGCCAAAAGCGAAGTAATCGAGTTTGAACTTAGAAAATCGACACTCAGGACGATCCAAGTGACAGCGTTGCAGAACACGAACTTCACTGAACATCTGGTTACATCCATTCAATGGGTGCTGCCAGAGGTTGCGCTTGTTGGCGTGGCGTGCCTGCTCTTTACGCTTGCGGCGTTTCAAGTGAAGCGCAGCGTCGCTGGAGCGCTGGCGTTGTTGGCTTTGGTGGGTGCAGGTGCGCTGGCACTCCTCTACCCCGAACAACTCACACGATTTGAACCCAGTTTCTCGTCGATTGATCCCACTGGGGCCGCAGGGTTTCTCCGTTGGTTCGCCCTCGTAGCAGGCTTCGTGTACGTTCTCGTCAACTGGCACGAAGCCGGGAGCGAGACACCTGGCGAGTACTTCGCTTGCTTGCTGGTGATCGTGGCAGGGCTATCGCTGCTTGGCCGAGCGAACGACCTCGTCACGCTGTTTCTCACGCTGGAGATGCTCAGCATCCCCACCTATGTGCTGCTTTACTTGCCCGTGTCGTCCAAGATGGGTCACGAATCGGCGATCAAGTACTTCATGCTCAGCGTGCTGTCGTCCGGCTTGCTGCTCTTCGGGTTCAGCTACCTCTTTGGTTTGTCCGGCAGCACCAACCTCACAGTTGTGGTGTCGGCCCTGAGTGGGGCAACGCAATCCGGTAGTACATCGCCATTGGCGTTGGTCGCTGGTATCTTCGTCATCGCCGGGCTGGGCTTCCGTTTGGCGGCCGTGCCGTTCCACTTCTACGCACCGGATGTGTACGAAGGCGGGCCAACCGGTGTGGTGGCTCAGTTAGCACTCGTGCCCAAAGTTGCCGGTTTTGTGGCCCTCGCCAAAGTCTT
>JBBRME010000029.1:0-30574 GCA_038230995.1 Gemmatales bacterium | reverse complement strand
CGGTCATGGAATTCCTGGGAGCCGAACAAGCCCTGCCTGCGAAGCGTTGGAGTCGCGAGCTAAATTTCCTGCAATACCAGGCCAACAACACAAAGCCCACGAGTGTGATCCCAGCGGGTACTCACCTCCGCGTCACCGTTCCATGGCGTGAAGTCCACAACCCGGAAGTGATCCTCACCACCGAGCCTGTTCAGGAAAGTCACCTGCGCCTGTTCCGTCAGATCGACCCCGAAGGCAAGGCATACCGCTCCGATGAACTGGTGGAAGTGGCCCGCTCAGCGGGTGTGCCGGTGCGGCTTGAATCCACGTTAGGCAGCGGGGTGTACGAACAGACCATCGAGTTCACCACGACTGTGGACAGTGTGTTGGCCCTGCGGTTGGAAAACGGTCTCTCCCCACAGTTGGCCGCGAAGGCCCAACGCCTCAACGCCGAGATCCATCCGCGTGTGGTGGTGGAACTTTCCGAAACCACGCAGTCCATGAAGGGTGCCGTGCAGTGGGAAACGGCCAGCACCCAACGTAGCGGCGTGGGTATCCCAGCGGACGCCAGCGCTGCCCTCACCGTGGGTGTTGCCCAAAACAACGAAGCCAAGCCCGACGCCACGCTGACTGGTGTTGGCCCGAACCTGACTCTTGGTGCAAAGCCTGACCTGCTGGCCGAGAGCCGCATCAGCGTTGGGAACACCGCAGTGAGTGGCAGTGCGGTGTCGGCTGGGCACCTCGCTGGGCTTGCCGCTTGCTTGCAAGCGACGGATGTTCGCGTAACGGATCTCACCCGCACGATGGGCCTGAAGTCCGGCACACCGGTCCTCTTGCCTGCGGACTGGATCAAGTCGATCTCCCCCCGCCGCCCAGAAAGCGAACGGTAGGCGGGCGGCTGAATCCCCTTGATGATTCTCCTTGATCGCAGTAACCTGAACCTTTGCAGATGAGAGGGTGTCCTTTCCTCTGTCGGGCAACATGCATCCGTAGCTCAACTGGATAGAGCATCGGTCTTCGGAACCGAGGGTTGGGGGTTCAAATCCCTCCGGGTGTACTTTGAAAAGGCCTGGGAAACTGGGTCTTTTTTCGTTTCTGTCAACTCGACCACATCATCTCCGTACCGTATTCCGTACCAAACTTTCTTCCCAAAATCCCTATTGATTGCGTCGATTCCCTGCTTGAATCCACTCTTGCTCGAAGCGAGTTCTCCGGGCAAGTTCTATACCTTGATCGACGAATGAGACAAGTATGAAGGCGAGTCACAAGAGTTGAGCACTCTATTGAACGCTCGCGAATTGAAATTCAGGAACCCAAGCCGTCGACCTTCATGTCGGCGGCTTTTTTCGTCGTTCCCGTTGCGATTTCGCCACATCGCGGATTTTTGAAAGGCCCTGAACGGTCTCGGATACCTGCTCCTGTAACGAGGTGACACACTCGCCGCCTCGAAAAACGCCACGCCACACACGGGCAAACTGGAGAAAGAGCCATGTTCACGATCCGCACCGCTGTCAAAGTTTTCACCGCCGCCATCACCGTCGCGTTTGTTGCTTCGGCACAAGCCGGTGAGCACAAGCCGACTCCGAAACCGGATATCAAACAGCAGCCTGTACCGGTCGCAAAGCACACGGCACCGGCCGTCCAGCCGCACACGCAGCCCAGTCCGACGGAAAAACGACAGCACGAACCCCTGAAACCGTCCAAGCCGCAAGTGGCAGCTCCGTGGGAGACGATCGCAATGGTGAAAGCGCCCCGGGATGCCGTGTCGGGGCTGACCTCCGCGAAGGTACAACCCGCGATCACCGCCGTGAAATCACCCCGGGATGCTTCGACGGGGCTACCGTCCGCAAAAGGGCAAGCTACTGTGTCCAAGTTGGGGAACGTCCCGGTCGTCGAGGCGACAAGCGTCAAGCCTGGCGTTTCGTTCAAGAAACCGACGGCCTACAACGATGCGGGAACGCGGAGCGGTACTTCGCTGGCGGGTTCGGGAATCATCGATATGGCCAAAGGTTTGAAGGCCATTGTAACCGGGAACACCGAAAACGGATTCAAGCTCTTTGGCGAAGGGGCCAAGCGATTCCAAACCGGAACGAACGGTGATCCGGCGGACAACGGCAAGCCACTTGGCGGTGGAAAAGGTGGTGGCGACGACAAAGGTGGTGGCGACGACAAAGGTGGCGGCGACGACAAAGGTGGCAGCGGCAAGTAAGCGGAAGAGACTCTCGAACCCGCCGACCTTCTGGTCGGCGGTTTTTTTCGTTTGCAAACGCGACTTCGGCCACATCCGTGGAGGCGCGCCGGACGAACGGGAATTTTGAAAGGTCTTTTGCGGTGCTGGCTACCTGCTCCTGTAACGAGGTGACACTTTCGCCACCTCGAAAAACGCCACGCCCCACCGGGGCAAACTGGAGAAAGAGCCATGTTCACAATCCGCACCGCCGTTCGAGTTTTCTCGGCAACCGCCATCATCGCATTCGCTGCTTCGGCACAAGCCGGTGAGCACAAGCCGACGCAAGGCCCGAGCAAGCCAGTTCCGCACCATCCGATGCCGACGAAGCCTGTCGTAGCGGTCAAATCGCCCCGCGACGTGGCCTCGGGCCAAGCCAGTGGCAAGCGTCAACATCAACCACTAGCAATCGATCCAAAGACCAAACTCAACGATGTGAAGCCGGTACTGAATACTGCAATCGTCAAGCCGGGTGCTGGCCAACCGGTGACGGCCAACAACGACGCCGGGACGCGGAACGGTGGCTCACTCGTGTTGCAAGGTGGCATCGACATTGTGAAAGGGCTCAAGCAAATGGCCACTGGAAACACCGAAGGCGGTATGAAACTCGTCAATAGTGGAGGCAAAGCAATATCGAAAGGTACGGATGGCGACCCCTCGAACAACGGCCCGAAGTTGAACGATGAAAAGGGCGGGAAGGGTAAAGGCGATGGCGAAGAAGGCGGGAGTGGCAAATAACCAATCGAGAATTCCAAATCCGCCGACCTTAGAGTCGGCGGATTTTTTCGTGACCAAGCGGGACATGCCACAACACCTTGAATCTCTTCTCTTTTCAATGTTTGCGATTTTTGAAAGACCTCAGCCAGTGCCGGATACCTGCCGCGTATCGCCGTGACACATCCGTGCCGCTGTTACTGTCGATTCAAACCCTCCTGAGGTGACTTTCGATGAAGATGATGACCAAGGCCGAGACTGTTGCACTCGACGCCATCACAGAGCTTGGCCCGCTCGTGTCGAAACACGAACGCACACACACGTCCAGCAAGTTCCGCAAGATCATGGCCTACATTGTCGGAGGACTGACACTCGTGTTCGCCGTTCTGGGCTTTGTCCTGGTGGTCTTGAACGGCATGAATTGGAGCATGGGAATGTGCCCGTGGTGTGCAGCGGCGCTGGGCTTGTGCATCACGCTCATGGGTATCAAGGATGTCCTCGGCACGAACGACGCTTCATTCGCGATCTTTGAGCGAGGCGTTGCTTTTCAGAACAAAAAGGGCATGACTTTGTGGAATTGGGACGAAATCACCAGCATCACGGTGAAACAGGTCAATGTCGTCATGAATGGCGTGAGCCGACTGGAACGTTTGGTCACACTGACCAACCCGCACGGGGCCATTCACGAGTTCGGCAACGGCGTACATGACCCAGACGGCGCTACCGCCACACTCAAACGACACATCTATTCGCGCGTCTATCCGACCATGCTGGAGGATTTCAAGGCAGGGAAGGTCGTCACCATCGGTACGGTTCAACTGGACACACGAAGTGGGGTTCGACTCGGCAAGACGATGTTGTCGTGGAACGAGTTGAAAGAGGGCGTCGTAAAAAACGGTTGGCTCGAATTGATCCCGCATAGCGGTCGGGCCACGGCGAACCACCGCAAGTTGTTGGGCGAAATTCCGAACGCCGATCTCGTGCTGGACCTCCTCGAAAAACGTCTGACTTCGAATCAGTGAAGTCACGTATAAAACACAGAGTCGCTACGGACGCGGTCGCCCAGACTTTCTCCGAAGGTTCTCATGCTTGAAACGCGTGCCAGCCTGCTGCTTCGCATTCGCGATCCCAAGGACGCTCTGGCCTGGTCGGAGTTTGTTCGGCTCTATGCACCGCTGCTTCACTCGTACGGGATGAAGAACCGGCTGCAAGATTCCGACGCCGCCGACCTCACTCAGGACACGCTGCGATTGGTCTTCCGCGCGGCAGCAGAATTCGCATACGACCCGGCGAAGGGATCATTCCGGGGTTGGCTCTTCACCGTCGCTCGTAACGAAATCCGAAAGTTCATCACCCGCAAAGCCCACCGGGGGCGTGGCACCGGCGATTCGGACATGCGGCAAATTCTTGAAGAACAACCCGACGTGCAACCGGACGAAGACGAGTGGGATCGTGAGTACCAACTCCATTTGTTCCACTGGGCGGCAGCTCGGGTGAAGGTCGATTTCCGTGATGCGACTTGGCAGGCGTTCTGGCGCACGGTCACGGCGAATGAACCAGTCGAAGTCGTCGCGCAGGAACTCGGGATGTCAACCGGGGCGGTCTACATCGCCCGCAGCCGGGTGCTCGCCCGCATCAAGCTGGAAATCGCCACTGTGAACGGGGTCGAATCATGACCGAATGCCCCAACGACACTGTCCTGATGCGACTCATCAGCGGGCTTCAACAAGACTCGGAACTCCGAGAAGTCGAGCAGCACCTCTCGAAGTGCGGTAGGTGCCAGGCACGGCTTGAAATCTTGGTGGGTGCAAAACAGTGGACTTCGGTGCTCGCCAAAGCTTCGGGTTTCCGTGCAGTGCCGTCCGAGAGTTTGCGCCTTGTCATCGAACGGTTGCAGGCCGATTCCCCTGTCGTATCCGGCTGGGCGAACCAAACCACTTTACCCGATTTGCAACCGTCCCGACGGGATGGCTACCTTGGTCGGTTGGGCGACATCGACATCCAACGGGTGATCGGTCGAGGTGGGATGGGCATCGTCTTCAGAGGGCACGACCCCGCACTTGATCGCACCGTCGCCGTCAAAGTGTTGTCCCCACATCTCGCGAATAACCCCGAGGCAAAGAACCGCTTCCTGCGTGAAGCCCGTGCGGCCGCATCGCTGACGCACGAAAACGTGGTCGCGATCCATGCCATCGCGGAATCCGCTGGCATGCCTTATTTGGTGCTTCAATACGTGGCGGGCGAAACGCTTGGCGAACGACTGGCTAAGCCTGAGCCCCTCCCGTTAGAAGACGTTTTTCGTATCGGCCTCCAGACCGCGCGCGGCCTCGCTGCCGCACACGCCCACGGTTTGATCCACTGCGACATCAAACCGGGCAACATCCTGCTGGAACATGGCTCTGGGAACGCCCTGATCGCTGATTTCGGCTTGGCGAAGCAGAATGGAAACGACTCACTCACGGAGGTCGGCGTCGTGGCGGGCACCCCGGCTTACATGTCTCCGGAGCAGGCTGCCGGCGAGTCCGTTGATTTCCGTACCGACTACTTCTCGCTCGGGGTCGTCCTCTATCAAGCGGCTTCTGGCAAACTCCCCTTCCATGGCGATTCGCCCTACGTCATCTTGGATCAGATTCGGTCAGCCGACCCCAAACCACTTCGAGATCTCAATCCACAGTTGCCCGAATGGTTCTGTTCCGTTGTTCATCAACTGTTGGAGAAAAACCCAGAGAACCGTTTCGGTTCCGCCGGAGAACTAATCTCACAACTCGAACGCCAGTCTGCTGAACGACCAAAGAAACGACGGCGAATTGCAATCGTTGCGGCAGTGGCCGCACTTGCCATCGCCGGAATTGTCGTGACATACTTCATGTTCTTCCGATCCAGAACCGAGCCGACAACGACCGTAAAGACCGAGCCAATCGGGTTCGCTATCGAGGGGTCAGATCAACTGTATCCCAGTTTGGCGGACGCCGTGGCCGTTGCGGAAAACGGTAGGACGATCACCATCCATGGTGACGGGCCGTTCCCCTCATCGCATATCAGGATCGAGAACAAGAAACTCATCCTTCGAGCCGCTCTAGGCTCAAAACCCAAATTCGTTCCGGAGTCGAGCGACACTGTCAGCGGGCAGTTTTTGAGTTCAAACAGCGATTTGATTTTGCAAGGGATGATCGTCGAATGGCCGATTGCGAACCCGTCGGGGAAACCTGAAGAAACTGGGATCAAAAGCGTCATCTCACAATTGAAAGGGAAACTCACACTCGATTCGTGCCGGGTCAGTTGCGGTTCCAACGGTGCGTGCATCGTTTCAAGCGGGCTTGATTTGACGATACAAAACAGCCATTTGATCACTGGAACCGGCTCATCTACCTGTGTCGGTTGGAAACCCTCGGCCGCGTCGTTACGAATCGAGAACTCGGTTTTGGAAGGCCAAGTCGGACTCCTGATAACTCAAGCCTCGGCCCCGGTTCACTTGCCGGGTCGGGCTGTGTTGACACGAAACACCTTCGTAAACGAGCGTGCGATTCAAATCTTCCTCGATGTCCACTTCCGCCAGCCGATGCCAATCACAGTGACTGGGAACATCTTCGACAACAAAATTTTGGTAGCGATGTTCGCGTTCCGTAGTTTCACCTCGACCATCGACACCCACTCAAAAATGGTGGCAGTACTCAACGAACGCATCACCTGGATCGACGATGGAAACGTCTACCGTAAAGGAACGCAATATCTGACTGGAAATCGCATGACTCAATTATTCGCCGTCGTACCCTCGGACTTTAAGAAACTCGATCAATGGCTCTTAAATTGGAAGCAAACGGATTCCAAGTCAATTGAGGGAATCATCTCCTTTCAGACGAACACCGAGAAACGGGACAGTACACCTAGGGAACTCGGTCGCATCGAGGGTGCCAGCGGACCAATTCCATCCCAGGTCGGTGCGAATGTGACCGAGAACGGCATCGAAAAATGGGAGCCGAAAACAAAGTAAGCTTCAATGCAAGGCTATTGATGGGCGTGTCTGTTTCCACTTTGTTGTGGCCAAACCGATGCGTGACTGAGCTGCACTTGAGGAGCGAGGGTGATCCGATTACGTCACCACGGCCTTCACCACCTTGCCGTGAAAATCGTGTTCGGCGGTGGCGGTGCGTCCGAATTCACTCGCCTTCGCCAGCTCGGCGTGGTGCTTGTTCAGGTTGTTGTCATCGTCCCATGGAGCGATGTCGCTGTCGAACACTTGGACGTATCGAATGCCGCGTTCGAGCAACCGCCGGGTGAGCAGCACGCTGGTCGTCGAGGTTTTTGTGGATAACGGGGACAACCGCACAGCCTCAGGTCTGGTCGTCATTGGACTTTGGTTGCTTCAACTTTTGAGATTCTTCTCACGCTTCACGTTCCCTTCAGCTAGCCCGGTTTAATGTGTCCGTTGTCGCTGGTGATTCCATTCACCGTCGCGGCATCGCCCATCACGTCACTCTCGAAAAGGGCTAATCTCATGAACAGATTCACATCTCTCGTCCGTCGTCTGTTTTCAGCTCGCCTGGTGAAGTCCCACAACAAGGTACGTGTTGTTCCACCATCAACCCCGCTGAGAATCGAACTACTCGAAGATCGTGCCGTACCCGCTGCGTTTGGGTATCGATCCATCGACGGCACTGGCAACAATCTTGTGCACCTGGGTTGGGGTGCGGCCGGAACGGATTTCATTCGAGTGGCCGCAGCACAGTATGCCGATGGAATCTCCACCCCGGCTGGGGCTACGCGGCCCAGCGCCCGTGCGATCAGCAACGCTGTGTCCGATCAAGGTGGTGATGCCACTCCGAATGATCGGTTCATGTCGGCGATGGTGTACGCCTGGGGTCAGTTCATCGATCACGACATGAACTTGTCAAACACCGGCAGTGGCCAGCGTTTTGATATTGCTGTGCCAACAGGTGATGCCTACTTCGACCCGAACAGTACCGGTACGAAGGTGATTCCGCTGACCCGCACCAGTTACGACCCCACCACCGGAACCAGCTCGGCTCGACAGCAGATCAACGCCGTCACCGCTTGGCTTGACGGGTCGATGATTTACGGTTCGGATGCGACGACTGCTGCATCGCTCCGCTCGTTTCAAGGCGGCAAGTTGAAGACAAGCACTGGCGAACTGTTGCCCACGGATAGCAAAGGGAGTTTCCTCGCAGGCGACTCTCGGGTGAACGAAAACCCCGAGCTAACAAGCCTACAAACACTGTTCGTCCGCGAACATAACCGCAAGGCCGAGCAACTTGCGAAGGCCAATCCGCGATTCAGCGATGAGCAACTCTATCAGCAGGCGAAAGAGTGGGTGACGGCGGAACTGCAAGCCATTACTTACAACGAGTGGCTACCGGCAATGCTAGGTCAGGGCTTGTCGCCATATCGCGGGTACAACGTCAACATCAATGGTGCTGCATCGAACGAGTTCGCCGCGGCTGGATTCCGCATGGGACACAGCCTCTTGGGCGACGACATCGAGTTTCTCGATAACAACGGCAAGCCGATCACTGAGGCCGTTTCCCTCGCCGATGCGTTCTTTAATCCACAACTCGTGAAGGCCAACGGCATTGATCCACTGCTGAAGTATTTGGCATCCGATCCGTCATCCGAGGTGGATACCAAAGTGGTGGACAGTGTGCGGAACTTCTTGTTTGGTGCGCCGGGATCCGGTGGTTTCGATCTGGCCAGCTTGAACATTCAACGTGGTCGGGATCACGGCCTGGCCGATTACAACACCACACGAGTGGCTTACGGCTTACCGCGGATCACGAGCTTCGGTCAAATCACTTCCAACATGGCGATGCAAGCGAAGTTGAAGGCCCTGTACCGGACAGTCGACAACATCGACCTATGGGTTGGAACGCTGGCTGAGGATCATGTCCGCGGTGGTAGTGTTGGGGCAACAACCCGTGCGATTCTGCTAGATCAGTTCAGTCGGTTGCGTGACGGCGACCGCTTCTGGTATCAACGCGAATTCTCTGGTCGGGATCTGCGAGAGTTGGACAACACGCGGCTTAGCGACTTGATTCGACGCAACTCCACGATCTCGAATGTGCAGCAGAACGCGTTCTTTTTCCGTGCGGACATCACTGGCCGAGTGGTGACGGATAGTAATCACAACGGTCAACTCGATCTGCGTGATCTGCCAGCAGCAGGTGTTGCACTACAGCTTTGGAACGTCCTCGAAAACCAACTTGTTGCCACGGTCATGACAGATGCAAACGGTTTCTACCACTTTGGTGTGGCCGAAGGATTGCGAACTGGTGAGTATCAGGTTCGCGTCACCGGCAGCGAACCAAAGTCCAGCGGTACCTTGGCCGTCACTCGTGGGGACACCCTCTACCGAGGTATCGATTTTCTACTTTCATCACCAAGCGGGCGAGCACCTCGTTTGGCGGGTGGTATCGCTCCCCCACGCTTGACGACGCCGAACTTCTTGACCTTCCCGATTCTGGAAGGTTTGATTGCGGATCCATCTTTTGCGATGACATTGCGATAAACTGACGCAACAAGCTTAAAAAGCCCTCATTTTGCGATCTTGAAGGTCACGCCGATGCGAGTTTTAGTGGTGGAAGACGAGCCAGACCTGCTCGCAGCGATCGCCCAATCGCTGCGAGAGGAAGGCTATGCCGTCGATGAAGCGAACACCGGCACCGAGGGTTTATTCAAAGCCATTGCATGGGATTACGACGTGATGCTCCTGGATCTGTTGCTTCCGGGTCTGGACGGTTGGGCCGTGCTGGCTGGGCTGAGGGCGAAGAAATCCACTCCTGTTTTGTTGCTGACGGCGCGGGATGGTATCCCCGATCGAGTCCGCGGTTTGGACGTCGGTGCGGACGACTACTTGGTGAAGCCGTTCAACTTGTCCGAACTTCTCGCGCGGGTTCGCGCACTCATACGCCGATCCGCCGGCAAGCCAAACGCTACGCTCACAATTCAAGATGTGGTGATGGACACAGTTCGACGCGAGGTCTTTCGCCGCGGGGAGAGGATCGACCTGACGGCAAGAGAATATTCGATCTTAGAATTGCTGGCGTTGCGGCGTGGGCAAGTGGTCTCCAAGTCGCAAATCTACGACCACATTTTTGACGAGAACGACGACACACTTTCGAACCTCGTTGAAGTTCATGTGTCGAACGTGCGAAAGAAACTAGGCCGGGACTTGATTCGTACACGCCGAGGGATGGGGTACCTGATTGATGCGTAAATCGATCCGACTGCGCTTGGTCATGTGGTGCGCGGCGGTGCTAACGCTCGTCGTGGTGGGGTACGCCGTTTTCCTGTATTCCGTGGTTCGGTCAGCCCGTCTTGCGGAACTGGACAGCCAGTTGGAAACGACTGCCGCTCGGCTCGATTCTGCCATGCGGTTGTTCCCACCTCATGAATTGACTGGCGAATCCGCACCACCGCCACCGCCGAATCGACCGGACGGTGAGCCTGCGATTAAAGGGCCACGCGGAGCACCCGGCAACGGTGCCCCGGCAAGCGGCGGCCCGGGTCGCGGCCGATTATTAACATCGCTCAACCCCATGGATGGGCCCCTGGCTCGGCGTGATCAATTCGATTTGTACTACGGGGTGTGGCGTTCAAATGGAACGGAGATTCGATTGGTCGGCCTGCCCGAGAAATCCGTCGCACCGGGCGGCGTTACTGCGAAGCCGAAGTTCTACACCGAGGGAGCAAACCGTGAACTTGTGCTGTTTGGCCCGCATCGTACCGTCATTCTGGTCGGTCGACCTTCAGCCCGAATTCACGCAGAGTTAGCCGAGTTTGCCTGGCTCGTTGTAGGTACGGGGCTGGCGGTCTTGGGTGTCGGTCTGGCTGGCGTTTGGGTCATCTCGCATCGTATCTTCCGTCCCGTGGCCCGCATTGCTGATACGGCATCGCGCATTTCCGAGTCGAACCTAACCGAGCGGATCGACCCCGCCACCGTGGAGTTGGAACTCTCCGGGCTAGCGGGTGTGTTGAACGAGGCATTTGAGCGGCTGCAAACTGCTTTCGACCGGCAGGTTCGCTTTACCGCAGATGCATCCCACGAACTTCGCACGCCCTTGGCCATCATCCGCACTCAATCGGAGTTAACTCTCTCACGAACACGGACGGCCGATGAGTACCGCAAGACCGTGGAAGTGACTTTGCGCGCCGTCGTGAGGATGAGTGAACTTGTTGAACGCTTGTTGCTACTGGCTCGCGCTGATGCTGGGCCTGCTGCATTACGGCGAGAACCTGTTGAGTTGGATCGTTTGGTGAGCGACATCACAGCACAGTTGAAGCCACTCGCTGAAGAGCATCAGGTGACATTGCGATTGAGTACAGAGCCAGCGACGATGATGGGCGATGCCACAGCATTACATCAAGTTGTCGGGAATTTGATCTCGAATGCGATACGTTACAACCGGCCGGGTGGTCGGGTTCGTATTGCGGTCTCTGGCGACCATCGTGGCCTAGTGCTGACGGTGGAAGACACTGGAGCTGGTATCGCGGAAGAACACCAACAACATCTCTTTGATCGCTATTATCGGGCCGATTTGGCACGTACCCGCACCACTGGAGGATCGGGGTTAGGTTTGGCCATCTGCAAGGCGATCGTCCTGGCCCACAAAGGTGAAATCAATTTTGAATCGGTGTCCGGAGTTGGCAGCACATTTCGTGTAACGCTACCACAACAACATGATGAAGCAGGCCAAGCGGCGACGACACCGCTTGACCCGGCTTAGAGCTGGTCAGCTTTTACTTCTTGCGTCCACGTTCCCGGGCTTTCAGTTCCATCGGGTCGGTCACTGGGATTTTCGTCTCCCAAAACACGCCTTGAGTCTTGCCTTCCTGCACGTGTGACTGGAACGATTTCTCTTCTCGTACAAAATCTTTCAAGCCAGTGGTCAGTGTCTCTTTCCAAGCATCAACTTGTGCTGTTTGAGCGAGGACTTTGCCCTTTTGTCCGAACTTATCTGGCTGAATGAGCAGCAACGTCGAGCTTTCTTTGACACCTTCAATACCCTCCAGCTTCACATCATCGTTGATCGTCGTCACAAATCTGCCCACGTAGTCAGCATTCCACACCAGCTTCGACATGGCCTTCTCCGCCTCCTTGCGTTTCTCCGCACCCTTCGCAACGATCACCACCAGCGGTTGACTGTCGGCTGAGGCCACATCCAAGGCCAAACGGAAGTTTGGTACCAACGGCACCCCCGACAACTCTTCTTTTGGCTTGTATTTCGCGGTGATCTTTTTCATTCCTGTGGCCATCTCATCGGCATTTGAGTACGTGCCGTTCATGCTGCGGGCACCACGAACCAGTTTCTCTTGACCGTCTGGTGCGAAGATGCAGAACACAGAGTTCTCCAACTCTCCCGAGCGTGTGCGGAGGAGAGATTTCATGAAAGAGCCTTCCTCGGCATCTTCGTACGTCGCTAAACGGGCGCACACAAAGTCACGTGACGCGGCGATGACCGCAGATTGAGACAGGAAACTCCTGTCCATGCTTTGCTTGCCCGGTCACCAAATCCCCGATATTCCTGCACAAT
This sequence comes from Gemmatales bacterium, assembly GCA_038230995.1. GTDB lineage: Bacteria > Planctomycetota > Planctomycetia > Gemmatales > Gemmataceae > JALHQU01. The sequence continues at coordinate 18,109 of JBBRME010000029.1, read as the reverse complement.
GTGGCGCTGCAGAAACGAACAGAATGGGCCGACCTGTTTTCTCGGCTTCCAGCTTGGCGGACTCCCAAGTGGTGAACCACTGGATGCCAGCCGTCGATTTTGCAACGTCGTCCGTTGGCTTCTTTTCTCCACCTGGTTTCTTTTCCTGACCACCACCTCCACCTTTCATCGGTGGGCCGCCAGGGCCATCACTTGGTGGGCCGCCCATCGGCGGGCCAGCTTTTTCGAGCTTCTTTTTCTGTTCCGTGGTCAGCATTTTTTCGAGCTTTTCCTTCACCGTCTTCTCTAACTCCGCGAGAGCTTTTTCTTGATCCTTGGTGAGCTCGAGTTGTTCGCGGATGTGTGGGGGCAGCACTTTGCCCAGTTCAAACCTGGGCGGTGCTCCTTTCTCTCTTGGTGGCTGGCCACCTCGTTCCGGTGGCTGTGCTAAGACAACACTCACGGCTAAAGCGCCGATGAAGAGTGCCGTGCTGAGTACGAATCGAGATTTCATCGTTTCATTCCTCGAGAGTTGAGATTGAACCACTTGCAGGGTAACCGATGAAGCTGAAGCCAAGATGAAGCAACAGATCATTCTTCGCAAAATCGCGGAACAGGGCTCCAGGCCTACAGTCGATCAGCACGCAATTTCGAGACAATCACCTTTCAGCAACCTTCCGCGCGTCTGGATTACTATCACTATTGTCATGAATGATGAATTCCTTTGCCTCACTTTGGTGAGTCTGCCCAACGAAGCCGAAGCTACGTTCAAAACTCGTCTCGTAGAGTTCTGGACGCACATGATCCGCAACCTGCCCGACGACTATGAAAAGGTCTACAGCGAAGCCAGAGGCTTCGAGAGTGATGACGACTCGATCACCCGGCAATACATGATCGGGATCGACGTTTGGCCGATCCTAGAACCGGTGCTGAAAGCCCGCAAGATGGGACATTTGCCCATGGACGAAGACGACACGTACAACCGAGCTGAAGCTTCTTCGTCAGAATGGTTTCAAATCCCACACGATTGATTTGATTGCATTGCAAGAATTGCGACCCAGAGAATAAGAAATTGCCCGCACTTCGGCTTTGAAAAATTCAGGCTCGAGCAAACTGTTGCGTCCTGCACACAATTGTAAAGCCCATACGTACACGGGTTGGGAAGTCGGACATGGCCAAAGTACAAAATCGCGGTAGTACCTAAACTAGTACTTGCGATTGTGATACCAGGTTGGATAGGCTATCTGTGCCGAACGACGAAATAAACCTACCCCCACTAGGCGGGCTGAAGATGTCGGATCGATACGACGATGACTTGTTTCTCCCCAATGGTCGGGTGAACCCAGGTGCAACGGACGATACCGTTGCCCAAGCACTTCGCGATTCGCTGGGCCACGCCCGCAGCACGAACTGGGATAGCGTTCGCACGCCGCACCTCTTCATGGGGTTGCTTGGCGTAGCCGACGGTGGTGTGTACCTCTGGGCGAAACGCCTGGGTGCGGACACGTCACGTTTGCTCGCTCAGTTCCGTGAACTGTTCACGCAGGATGCAGCACCAGTACCACCCATGGTGATGAACCGCGAGTTCCTTTCGGATAACGTCATCCGCCTGCTGCGGGAATCCTTCACCCGTGCAGCGGATCACGGCCGCGATCACATGACGGCGATGGACATCATCGTGACCATCTTCAGCGCACCGAACAGCATCGTAGCCGAGTGCTTTGAACGAATTGGCGTGACCGCCGAACGCCTCACGGAGCTGGCCGTTGGTGTGGAACAAGAAGGCAGCATGAGCTAACTGGTAAAAAGTCAAAGACACCTCCGCCGGGTTGTGCCAATGTCGCACGGCCCGGCGTTTTTTGTTAGACTCCCATCATGGCTCAGAACGACCCTCAACCCATTGACGACGACCTGAATCCGGGCACTTACGGCTTTGGCGACGCCAAACCGGTGAAGCGCGCCGCCCCGCCGATCCGAATTAGTAAATACGATCACAGCGAGCCGGAGGAGAAGGAAAGTGCTCGACGCAGACGACAGCGGGAAGAGGACGAAGAAGAAGCGAGAACCGATAACGGCAACGATCCGTTCAAGTCCCGCGAAGACATAAAAGACCCCTTCGAGCCGTTCCTTCAACCAAAACAGTGGTGGTTCTGGTCGGTCGTGTTGGTGATCTGTGGGTTGCTTGGTCTTGGTGTTGCGGCCACGATTGCAGGCCTGAATGTTGACCCACGAGTGGGTGCGGTCGGCTTCGTGATATCGCTGATTGTGGTCATCATCGAAACTATTGGCATGGCCTTCGTGCTCACGTTCGTGGGCATAGCCTTCGGCATCGACTACGGCCCGGTGAAGGAAGCCCTGGTGAAACTCGGGGCCTGTGTCGCGTTCATCAACGGTATCACGCTGATGTGCGGGACGATGTTCGTGGTCGGCTTTGGCCCCATCGCCGCTTTCATGCCATTGTCTTGCATCCCGTTCTTGATCTACGCAGTGATATCGCAACAGTTTGAACTGAGCATGTTTGAGAGTATCGTGACCGTGCTTGCCATCGAATTCTGTGCATGGGTCATGGGCACGGGGCTGGCCTTTGTGCTGTTGCGACACATGATCAACAAAGCATGAAATATCAACAACCCTGTTCGCTGACCGGGTGTTCCGTTACCCTTGCAACACTTCTCCTCAGGTGCGCCATCATGCGTTGGTTGACTCTCCTTCTTCTGTTCACAGCGGTAACATCCATGGCATCGGCCCAATCCAAACCGGGCGTTGGCCCGGCGTTTGAGGAAGAACCCGCTGGCATCGCCCCGGAAATCCCCAACCCCAAGGATGAGAAGAACCCCATCCGTAAGAAGGCAGCCGTCACCGCGTTTACGCTCATCAACAAGAGCGGCGCGAAGGTGAAGATTCTGACCCTTGGTGGTATCATCGCTGAGGTTCACGTGCCCGATGCGGAAGGCAAACTGGCCGACGTGGTGCTGGGCTTCGACAACCTCCAAGGCTATCTGGATGGGAACCCGTACTTCGGCTGCATCACCGGGCGCGTGGCCAACCGCATTGGCAACGGTAAGTTCAAGATCGACGGCAAAGAGTTCACCGTGCCCACCAATAACGGCAAGCACAGCCTGCATGGTGGCGAGTTCGGATTCGACAAGATGGTGTGGCGTGGCGAAGCGAACATGACCGCCACCGGGCCAACCCTGAAGCTCACCTACATCAGCCCCGATGGCAGTCAAGGCTACCCTGGTGATCTGAGTTGCACCGTGCAGTACACCTGGACGGAACAGAACGAGCTGAAGATCGACTACGCAGCAACCACCAACAAGCCGACCATCGTGAACCTCACCAACCACAGCTACTTCAACCTGGCCGGGCACAACGGCGGCAGCATTCTGGATCATGAATTGAAGCTGCTGGCCGACAAGTACACCCCCGGCGACGACACCCTGCTGCCGACCGGGAAGATCGATCCGGTGAAAGGCACGCCGTTCGACTTCACCACCAGTACCAAGCTGGGTGCCCGAGTGAAGGAACTCAAAGGCGAACCAGTGGGGTACGACTTGAACTACGTTCATGGCACCAAGCGTGAAGACACAGCGAAGTTGGTGGCGACCGTCATGGAGCCCAAAAGCAAACGCACGCTGGATGTGCTGACCACCGAGCCGGGCATCCAGTTGTACACCGGCAACTTCCTGGATGGCAAAACCAAGGGCAAAGGCGGCACGGCGTACAAGCAACACGAAGCGTTCTGCCTGGAAACGCAGTTCTTCCCGAACTCGGTGAACGTGCCGGAGTTCCCCAGCATCGTGCTGAAACCCGGTGAAGACTACAAACAGACCACGATCTACAAGTTCGGCGTGGCGAAGTAATGCCGACGTGGGGAGCTAGCAATGAAGCTGGTCTCCCCTTCCCCAACATACCCGGGCGGACATGATCCCCAGCGTAAGCTAGAATAACCTGAGTAACACAACGGGGTGACACGTGGGTTTCTTCAGCGGCATGTTCAAGAAGCGAGAAAAGGGCCGCAAAATTGCGGATCTGGCGAAGCGGTGGGATCTGCAAGCCCGCACCGGGCAGGGGAGTATGTCCAAGGTGTGGAAGGCTTACGATCGCGAGTTCGGCCGTACCATTGCACTGAAGATTCTCGACAAAGCCAAAACCGCCAAGTTCGAAGAGAAGTTCAAACTCCAGGGGTTGAAGAAGCCACCGGAGGGCGAAGTCTGCTTGAGCCTTCGGCACGATAACATCGTCAAGACCTTCGAGCACGGCCTGACCACCACCGGCGATCCGTACCTCGTCATGGAATGGGTAGAAGGATTGGGGTTGAACTTTCTGGTCGATAGCAAGAGCCATCAACTCAACGGCCAGCGCATCAACTTCGTAGGTCAATTATGCGACTCACTCCAGTTTCTGCATGACTCGAAGTACCTGCACCGCGACCTCTGCCCGCGTAACGTGATGGTGACCAACGAAGGTGTGGTGAAGCTCATCGACTTCGGCCTGACGATCCCCTACACGCCGCAGTTCTGTGTGCCGGGCAACCGCACCGGCACCTTGGACTTCCTAGCCCCCGAGATCATCAAGCGCGGTACTACCGACCACCGCGTGGACTTGTTTGCCTTGGGCACCACGGCGTTTGAAATGTTCGTGGGGCAGTTACCGTGGGAGAAGTCGTTGAACTCGGATGAGACAGTCCGCCGACGGTTAAACTCGCCACCACGACAGGCAAAGGCCCTGAAGCCAGACATTGAGGACGACCTCGCCAAGCTGCTGATGAAGTCAATCGCCGTGGATCGCACTGAACGTTTCAACAGCGCCAACGAATTCAAGGAAGCCCTGCTGAAACTGAAGCGACAAGATTATTGAGGGGCTGGAAGTTCATCGCCCAGCATTGGTGTGGTATCAGGTACAGCGTCCAATGCTGCTATGTAGGCTTCCTGATTGCCACGCACAGCCCGCGATCGGACGTAACTGAGTTCTGATTCTGCCTGTATTTTTTCGGAAGCAGCTTCGGCGAGCCAATCCGACTCGGATAGACCACGACGTGTCAATTCTTCCACGACCGCTTTTTGCAACGGAGCTGGCCACTGATTGAGTAACTGACTCATGAAATCAACCTCCATTCTGCGAGTGCTTGCTGTGGTGTTTGAACTTCAACGCCATATTGTTGACTTGCACTCAAAAGATGCTTTAGATCGTGTGTCACAATAATACCATTCTTCGTTGCGATGGCCGCTTCCAGCACCAAATCATCGCTCGCATCGACAGTGGCAGGTCGGACACGAAATCGAACCTGACGGCAAACTCCGATACCACACCAGTAGTCTAACAGATCGCCGATCTGTTTAAGCGTGAGGGGTACGCATTCGGGGCGTTTGAGTACGCTTTCGTATTCGAGCAGTAACGATGGTGACAACGCAAATTCGACCTCACGTTTTGGATTACCTAAGCGTTGAAGCAATTCGTAGGAAGCACCTTGCTTTGACCGCAACCCCGCAACAATGACATTTGTGTCGAGTACGACTCTTATCATTTCACTCCCCCGCACCGGTTGGCCACTTGTCCTCCGGTACAAACCCCAGGAGGTTTTTTGCCGGGGCGAGGTCGTACATCAGGTGTCGAGTGGGCAGGCTGGTGCAATACACCGGATGAAAGCCCTTCCAGTGCGAGTGAGCTACCGCTACCGCAAACCGCCCGGCATCGCCGGGGCTGAGGTACACGTCCTGGGCTTCGCGGTCAGCGGCGATCTCCGCCACTTGCTTGGCATCGCGTGGGCACCAACCGAAACGGACAGCCAGCACGTTCATGCTGTGATGTTCCGCGTACACCTTGCCCAGTTGTTCGAGGAACACCTTGGTGCAAGCGTACAGGTAGCGCGGGGCATAGTTGGCGCTTGCCGTTACCGGCGTGTTGTTGTTGTCCAGATGTCCATCCACCACTTGGCCAGTGCTGGCCAGCATCACCCGCTTGACCCTGTTACGGCGTGCCGCTTCCATCACCCGGTAACCACCGAGGATGTTGTTCGGCAGCAGTTCGCTCTCGAAATTGTTCGTGTTGCCTGGTGGGTACACGGAATCATCCGGTGTGGCCGCAAGGTGGATGACAACCGAAACACCTTCCATCGCCGCTGACAACAGCTTGTCATCGAGCAACGACCCCACCACGCAGTCGAGGCCGGGTGTTGGTCGAGCATCGAATCCGCGCACCTGCATGCCCGCCGCCAGCAACCCGGCCGTCATGGCCCGACCCAAACGCCCAGCGGAACCAGTAACCAGAATGTTCGACATGAAGTAGCCCCGGAAACGATTGCCTCAGTCGATGTTATGCAAAATGTTTCCCCTCACCGCTTGGGTGGCTATCGCTAAAACGTTGTGTGTCTCCCAGAGTGGCTCCCATGCGTTGTGCGATCTTGATCGGGCTGGTTGTGTTGTGTACCACGGCCTACGCCGATGAAAAGCTGAAGGGCATTGCCTGCCGTAGTGTGCACCTTGGCTACACGGCCGAGGCAGGCACCGCGTTCTACAACGAGGTCACCGTGAAGCAATCCGCAGAAGGAACGTACTTCTGCGCGATTGGCTTCAACTCCGGGTACTTCGGCATTCAGGAACAGAGCAAAGGCAAGAAAGTCGTGATCTTCAGTGTGTGGGATCCCACGGCGGGCGATGACCCGAAGAAGGTGCCTGAAGAGAAGAAGGTGAAGAACCTGCACAAGGATGAAGGCGTGCGGATTGGGCGCTTCGGTGGTGAGGGAACCGGAGGCCAAAGCTTCTTCGACTACGACTGGAAGGTGGGCGACACTTACCGATTCCTCGTGACCGCCACGCCCGATCCGGAGACCAAAGAGCGTGTGCAGTTCGCCGGGTACTTCTACCTGCCGGAAAAGAAAGAATGGAAGCACCTCGTCACGTTCAGCACCATCACCGAGAAGAAACAACTGGGCGGGTACTACTCGTTCGTGGAGGACTTCAAGCGGAACAAGATCAGTGCCACCATCACCCGTGAGGCCGAGTATGGCAACGCTTGGGTGAAGACCGTCAAGGCCGGGTGGAAATCGGTTGGCGAAGCCCGCTTCACCGGCGACAGCAATCCTGTGGTCAACATCGACGCCGGCCCATGCAAGACCGACGGCAAGTTCTTCCTCAAAACCGGCGGCGAGATCGAGAACACCACGGTGAAGCTGAAAGAGAAGCTGAGCGAGCCGAAAAACGCCAAAAGAGTGGAGCCGAGCGACCTGCCGATCAAATAGGGCATGAAAAAACCCCACTGAACCTTCGCTTGCGCTGGTGATCAGTGGGGCCGGAACCGAGAAGAGGCCGATGGACACCCAGATGATGGCAGTGAGTACCGGTTCTGTCAACGTCAAGTTTTTCCGCTAAAATCGTTACAACTATCCTAAGTTGTCGTCATTCTGTCGGGGGTCGACGTGTCCACAGGAAGTGTGTGCCCATGATTAGACGCGCGGCATTCGGCTGGACGAACGTGCGTTAAAATAATGTGGCCAGCTTAAAGCGTTGCTGAGTATACAGATAGGGAATCATGCACACACTCACAGTCTCTCCAACTCAATGACTGTCCGTTCCCCGCCGGCGTTTCCTGTGTTGAATGTTGAAGTTGGCTCAAACAAAAGCACCTCGACTTCCTCGTTCGCTACAGGTCGGTGTTCGACCCCGCGAGGCACAATCAGAAACTCGCCGGCGTTCAACTCGACCGTCCTATCCCGAAACTCCATGCGGAACGACCCACGGATGACTAAAAACAGTTCGTCTTCGTTGTCGTGGTGATGCCAAACAAACTCCCCTGCGAACTTCACCAACTTGACCTGCTGGCCGTTCAGGTCGCCAACTACTTTCGGGCTCCAGTGATCTTCGAATCGAGCGAATGTCTTTGCCAGGTTGACTTTCTCCATCGCTTTCTCCCGAATTACTTCTTCTCATCCAGTGCGCGTTCGATGTTCTTCTTCAACGCCTCGTTGTCGGTATCCGATGACCTGTCACGGCGACCGTTGATGAGCACGGCCACGTTGGTGCCATCGGCTCGTTGCAGCACCATCGAGGTGGTGCCTGGCAGGCTGCCGAAGAACGCGTAGTTCGCTTTGTCTGTTGCCTTTCGCGCGTCGCCGCCGAGCCAATAGAGATCCAAATATTTGCACAGAGCCGGGGTGCTGGCCACGAGACCGCCGTGGGCATCCATCACGTCGAGCGGATAGTTGTCTTCAGCCACCGGGTACCACACTTCGCGGGGGTCGCGCTTCTTGGCGTTCGCAACTCCCACGCGGATGTCCAGCTTGTGTGGCTTGGTGATGAGATTGGCGAGGACTTCGGCGTAGGGCTTCTTGTACGCTTTCTCTAGTACCCGACCGAGGATACAGTAGCCGAAGTTCGAGTACACGGTTTTCTCGCCGGGTGCAAAGTCCAGCGGTTGGCCCAGCATGTATTCCACGACGTTGCGTGGCGTAGCGGGTGTTCGCAGTTTCATCTCCTTCTCGAACTGCTTCACTTTGAACATCGGGTCTTCACTTTTCTCCCGATCCCATCCGCCTTTGTGCAAGAGCAACTCGTTGATGGTGATGGTTTTGATTCGTTCATCGCCGAGTTTGCCGCCAAACGGTTTGAACTCGAGGAACTCGTAAACTTTGGTGTCGTCGAAAAATAACTTTTCCGCCATCGCCTTCTTCACCATCGCTTGGGTGATCGGCTTGGTGACGCTGGCAATCCGCATCAGGGTGTCCGGTGCGGTGGGCTTTTTCTTGGCTTGATCCTGATAGCCGTAGCCCCGGCTGAACAGGATTTCATTGTTCTTGGAGATCGCTACCGTGGCGGCCTGTGCTTCAACCGTGTCAAGAAAATCTGTGATGACTTTATCGATCGGTGCGAACCGCTCGACCTTCTTGCCTGTGGTGGGGTGGTCCGCAGCAAAGAGCATCGGATGAAGCGTGATGATGCCAAGAAACAGCAACACAGTACGCATTACGTACTCCCAAGTGACGGATAACATCATTCTACTCCCAACGCGCACCGGGCTACGTTCCTACGATAGGGGCATGGATTTGATCTGGGGCGTTCATGCTGTTGCAACCAATTCGCTGGCTTGTGTGGATCTGCAGTCGAATCGTCGTAGGTCTGCGCTACCGCGTGAAACTAGACGGAGTCGCCGAGGCGCTGAAGAAACCTGGGCCGTACTTGGTGATGCCGAATCACCCCGGTTTCTGCGACCCGATGAACATTATTATTCACCTCTGGCCGGACTTCAGATTTCGCCCGGTGGTGAATGAGCTCAACTTTAAGAACCCGGTGCTTGGCCCCGTGGGTTGGCTGCTACGCACGATCAACCTCCCCGACATGGAGCACGCCAGTGCAAACTCCGTCAAGCGTGTTCAGGAAGGTGTGGAGGTCATCAAGCAGGCCCTCTTAAAGGGCGAAAACGTGGTCCTCTGGCCGAGCGGTCGGCTCATGCGAGATGGGGTCGAACGCCTCGGTGGGGCCAGGGCAGTGACGGATTTACTGACGGCGGTGCCAAACCTCACGGTGGTGCTTGTGCGTACCCGTGGTGTGTGGGGCAGTTCCTGGAGTTGGGCGAATGGGCCGATCCCCCCACTGTTTCCGCTGCTGTTCAAGTCGCTCGGTCGATTGTTTGCCAACCTGTTGTTCTTCGCCCCACGTCGAAAACTGACGATGACTGTCGAAGCATTCACTACCTCGGATCGCCCTGCGACTAAGCGAGACGATATCAACCGTTGGTTGGAGAACTGGTACAACGCCGATGTGACCGAACGCCACAAGCAGGGGATCGACACCCAATGGCCTGGCGAAGTGCCCACGTTTGTGCCCTATCACTTTGCTTTTGGCCCACGCACCCATGAGTTCCAACCGCCCTATGTGGAGCCGGAAGCCGACATCAGCAAACTGACGCCGGATGTTAAGAAACAAGTCGCTGAGATGGTGAGCGAGCAACTGAAACGCCCGTTGACGGAGGATGAGAACAAAGCCAGCACCACGTTCATGGATCTGGGTATCGACAGTCTCGATGGCATGGAACTGGCCCTGCACGTTGAGCAGCGCTTTGGTTTCCGTGGCGATGAAGTTCCACAAAAGATCGGTCAACTTTGGGCGCTGGCCATCGGGTCGGCCAGTAATGCGGCGATCAAACCCGTGCCGAAGGAGTGGTTTGAAGCGCCGTCGGATATTGAGCCAATCACCATGTTGGGCGACACGATTGCCGAAGCGTTCGTGAACCGCTGCCTGAAGCATCCGAAGGATACCGCGGCGGCGGATGATATCGCCGGTGTGCTGAGCTACGGCCGATTGATGCTGGGTGCGGTGCTGATGGCAAAGCGGTTCCGCAACTTCCCTGAGAAGAACATCGGCCTGATGTTGCCTGCCTCCGTGGCTGGAGACTTGGCCCTCATGGCCCTGCACCTCGCGGGCAAACTACCCGTGATTCTGAACTGGACGACCGGCCCGGCCAACCTCGCCCACGCGGTCAAGCTGATGCACCTCAAACGGGTCATCACCAGCAAGGTGTTTATTGATCGGGCGCATCTCGAAGTACCGGGTGCGGAGTTTGTCTACCTCGAAAACCTCCGCAAGACCATTGGCAAACGTGAAGCCCTGACCAGGCTGGCACAGATGAAGTTGTTCCCTGCCGCGGCAAAGACTCATGCCCTTGAGCACGCTGAAAAAGATCCGAACAAACCTGCCGTCGTGCTCTTCACGAGTGGTTCCGAGAAAGCACCGAAGGCAGTGCCACTCACGCACGACAACATCCTCTCGAATTTGCGCGCAACCATCCCGGTGCTAAAGTTCACACGCAGCGATTCCGTCCTGGGCTTCCTGCCGTTGTTCCACAGCTTTGGCCACACCGTGACGGGTATCCTGCCATTACTGGTGGGCTTCAAAGTCCTGCACCACCCGGACCCGACCGACGCCAATGGCCTTGTCCGCAAGATCGCTGGATACAAGCCCACCATCATGGCTGGCACCCCCACGTTCCTGAACTTCATCCTGGAGAAAGGTAAGCCCGGAGAACTTGACTCCTTGCGCATCCTTGTCGTCGGGGCTGAGAAGTGTCCAGAGACCGTCTTTGCCAAGGTCAAGGTCGCCGCCCCGAACGCTACCATCATCGAGGGGTATGGCATCACGGAGTGCAGCCCGATCATTGCGTTCAATCCGCCAGATGCCACACGGCCCGGCACCATCGGCAAGCCGATGACGAACCTCGCAGTCAAGTTGGTGGACGTGGATACCAGGCAGCCGGTGCCAGCGGGTCAACTAGGGCAGTTGCTCGTCAAAGGGCCGTCAGTCTTCCATGGTTACGTCGGCAAAGAGAGTGGTGATCCATTCGAGACCATCGATGGCGAACGCTGGTACAACACGGGCGATCTCGTGCGGTTCGACGACGAAGGCTACATCCATTTCGAGGGTCGGCTCAAGCGCTTCCTCAAAGCTGGTGGTGAGATGATCTCGCTACCTGCACTCGAAGAACCCATCGCGCTGAAGTACCCTCCCGATGACCAAGGCCCGCGGGTGGCTGTTGAGGGCATCGAGACCCCAACTGGCCGTCGGGTGGTGCTGTTCACCACTGAAGAAATACCTCTGCGTGATGCGAATGCATTGCTCATGGCGAACGGCTTTCGCGGCGTCATGCGGTTGGATGCCGTGGAGAAGATCGAAAAGATTCCAGTGCTGGGCACTGGCAAAACCGACTACAAAGTGCTGCGAGCGAAGATCGAAGCCAACCCTAACGGATAACCCTGCATGGCCCTGCAACGCTGGCCACGATTCGTGGGCACCAAGGAAAGCCTCATCTGGCTTGGTGTATCGGTGTTGCTACTCATCATTGGCTTGATCAAGTCGATCAACCTGCTCACGCTGGTGGCGTACCTCTCGTTTGCGTTTCTTCTCGTCAATGGTGTGCTGGCTTGGAGGATGGTGCGGAAGGTGCGTGCGGCCCGCAAGTCGCCCCCGCCGGTCTTCGCCGGGGAAACGGCTGCGATTCTTGGTGAAGTGCAGAACATGTCGAATGGGCGTGCCGTCATGACCTTGCGTGAGGTTCGCCCCGGTGATGCCCGCTCGTGGTTTCTGCCCGCGCTGCCCGGTGGCACACTCTTGCCTTTCACCGCCCCACTCGATTTCGTGCAGCGAGGCAAGCACCCGCTGCCGGAAGTTCAAGCGGTGTCGTCGTACCCCTTCGGCATCATGACTTGGCGGCGCACCATCGCCAGTGGCGAAGCGGCCATCGTGCTCCCCGCACTGGGGAATATTGATCTCTCCGGGTTTCGTCGCTGGTTGCTCCGAACACTTGCCGTGGGGGATGACTCCCGCCGACAACGCCGAAGAGTTGCCCCGGCAGAAGGCGATGTACGTGGTATTCGACCCTACCGAGAAGGCGACTCTCCACGCGATGTGCATTGGCGTACCAGTGCCCGCCGTGGCTCTCTTCAAGTCCGTGAGTATGACCAACCAGCCCCCGTTGATCTCATCCTGATTGTTGATCCGTGGGTACCCACGATTCCGACCGATCCGGTTTCATCAGCAAAGTTGGAATGGGCATTAAGCTTGGCTGTGAGCATTGCCTGGGCTTGGGCGCGTGGCGAGAACCCCGGCGGGTTGACGCTCATCATGGGCGGTGTCGAGTGGACGAGCCGCAGCGGCCCTGGCACCCCAGCATTTGTGCGAACCGGGTTCTCTGTACTGGCCGAAGCCATGGGTAGTCCGGTCATTCCACCCATGCCACCGGTGCTGCTGCGTGGGGCCAGTCGCTCGGCACGGTTGGTTATCAGCACTCGTGCCCGCTGTCCGCTGCCCAGTCAACTCGCAGGCTTGGGGGCATCGGTGGCGTTCGTGGAACCATCCATACCACTACCGTGGTTCACTCCGCGGGTGGAGAAAGAGAAGGCGTAACCAAAGCCACGTTTTTTTCAGAACCGCGACGTGACGATGTGCCGTCAGCGGTCTTTGCGATGCTTAAGGACACAAACTCGTTTGTTATCCAGGTACCAATTTAACACTTTGCTTACAGCACGATATTCAGGTCCAGTCTGACGGTCGGCGATTTTTCTAATTGTTTCCTCTCCTGCCACAATCCATGTTCTAAAGACTTTGTCGATTGCGCTGTTTCCCTCTCGGATGAATCGCATGTTAGCTGACCGAATCCGCGCTGAAATGTCCACCATTCACGCACAAATCGACCGCAGCCCGATGGCTGCGGCTCTTGTTTCCGGTCAGATTGACCGTGAAGCCTATGGCCTGCTGCTCGGGGCCATGTTCGACCTGCATACGGCTTTTGAAGAAGCTCTCGAACAAGCAATCGAGCTGCCCGAGATGTACCGTGGCAAAAGCTTCTACCGGGCGGAAGACATCCAGCGTGATTTGCAGCAGCTCGGTATCACCGAGATCGAGACGACGCCAGAAGTCGTGACCAACATGATCGAAGCCATTCGCGAGTGGCCTGCAACCTCGCCGTGGAAGTTGCTCGGTGCGTTGTACGTGTTTGAAGGATCCCGGATGGGTTCCATGATCATGGGCAAGAGCTTGGCTCGCGCCTTCAGCCTTACGCCGGTACCTGGGGCAGGTCTGGACTATCACCTCGCTGGTGCGTCCACTCGACCACAAACGTGGATGGCGTTCCGGCAATCGATCAATGCCTTGCAACTGAGCGATGCCGACCAAGCCGATGCGTTGGCCGGGGCCGTTGAAACCATGACAGCCATGAACGAAGTGTACCAACACGCCCCGACCCGACTGGTGGCTTGCTAACTCGTCCTGAACTGAAACACACTCCCGGAACCGTTTGGCCCGGCCCCCTGATATTTGTCGAGGATCACGTATGAAACTGAGCCTACGAAGCCGATTGCTTGTTGCACTTTGTCCGTTATTCGCTGTGCCCGCGATCTTGGCGGCCTTCCATCTCTCGCTGCCCATTGTGCTGGGTGGAGCCTTAGCCGCCATGGCTGTGGCCATCGCCGTGGTCTACTGGCTGATGATGCCGTTTGATCGCTTGCGAAACGTGGCCAAGGAATGTTTGAACCAAGTGCACTCGGACGACATGGCTGCTGAGCCCGCTTGGGGCGATGATGGCACCGGCATGATTGCCTCCGCGTTGGCCACTCAGTTTGATCGTTTGGAGGTGATTCAGCAAAACTACGACCTCGTGCAAGAACAATTCAAGCACGCGGTGGGCAACATCACGAACACGCTGAACAAGATTTCGCCTGATGGTCAATACACACCACTGACACAACAGCCCACCGACTGGGACGATATCAACAAAGCCACCACGGCGGCGATTGCCCGCGTGGCCAACGAGATCGGCATGAATCAGCGCAAGGCGCTCGTTTACAACTCGTTCTTGAACGATGCCCCCGACCCGTTGGTGATCCTTGACGACACTGGCCGCATTGTGAGCTGGAACGTCGCCGCAGCGAAGTTGTATCCAGGCAAAGACATCCGCAAAAAACGCATCGAGTTTAGCAGTCTGTTCTCCGATACGACGGCCTACAGCAAAGAAAGCCAAGCCGACCTGAAGATTAAGACTCGCGGCCACATGAAAGCCTGGCTGGGTAATCCCGGTTTGGGCATCTGCGAAACGATTGCCGCGAATGATGAACACACACCGCTGAGTGTGGCTGTGCTGCACCCGAATGCTCGTAAGAGTGGGCCGTACACAGTGATCGGCCTGCGCGATTTGTCGTCGTCCAAGCAGAATGAAGTGGCCGACCGCATGCAACAGCGCAAGATCATTGGCCAACGCCTCTGCTTGCTGGTGGATAACGAAGCTAAGCCGTGCCTCGGGGCCATGCGAACGCAAGCTAGCCTGATTGCCCAAGCAAGCAAGCAGTCTGGTCAACGCGAGAAGTTCATGCCGAAGGTCGAGCGGCTGCTCGAAGAACTGAACCGGCAAGAAGTGGTCATCGACCTGCTCGGTTGGCTCGGTCGCCTGACCAAGTCGTTCGGCACGACCAGTGAAGACATGGAAATCCGGTTGCTGGATACCGTAAATAATGTTGTCGAAAAGCTTGAACATACGGTGAAGGAGCGGGGCAACACACTCAATATCTCCGGCGATGCTGGTTGGTTGATCGCAGACGAAGAAAGCCTGACCTCGATGATGACGGGTCTGTTGCTCCACGCGAACCAAGCCTCCGACAAGAACACCATCAACTTCAAGATGCTTCGCCGCAGCGTGCCAGGCCAAAGTGGCGAACACAGCGAAGTGATGTTGACCTACACGGGTAAGCTCCTCACGCCAGAACAGGTCAAGGACATCTGCGAGCCGTTCCGTCGGGTTGAATCCGTCGCCTTTGATGCTTCCACTGAACAAGGATTCTTCCTTGGTCTAGCCGTAGCGAACCGCATCGCCGTGATGATGGGCCAAGAACTCGAGTTCACCAGTGAAGGCGACCAGCAAGTCATCCGCGCGGTACTGAAGACCCGAGAAAAGGGATCTCGCAGCTCGATGTACGGATCGAATCTTGACATGAACTTCGTGCCTGGGTCCGAAGCATCCGACATGCTCGCAGGCTGGGACGTCGGTGGCTTTGCGGCAGGAGCAGAGCCAATGGACACACCAATGCCGCGTGTCGCCGCTGAAGCGCTACCCGTGGCAATGGAACCCGAGTTCGTGGCTACTGACACACTCGACAACTGGTTTGGCACCAACTAATCACGGACTTGGAAGGACACCACCATGAAGATTACGTTTTACCCGTTGAATAAAGTCGACAACGTTGAATACGGGATGAACCTGTTGGAGACGTTGTTGAAAAACGAGATCCAGGTGAAGTCCGTTTGCCGGGGTCGAGGCATCTGCGCGACGTGCCAGGTGAAGGTGAAGTGCAACCCGATGGCTCTCAGCCCTCGCACGCCGCAGGAAGTGAAGACTCTGAGCTTGATTTCCGGGGCCGATGAGAACACCCGCCTTGCCTGCCAGAGTCGGATCGTCGGCGAAGGCGTGGTGGTGGAAATGCCGATGTCGCTCTACATCGAGAGCCTGGATCAACTGATGGATCTTGTTGGCGAAGTTGCGGTATCGGATTATCGCCACCCCGTGACTGGGGCGATCATGATCCCGAAAGACAAACTACTGACGAGAAGTCAACTCTCGTTGTTCAAGTCACTGACCGAAGACATCAACCGCATCTCGAACTGAGATGCTGAATGAGGATTGACCAATGAGCCGAGTTGCCGTGCCGACTGCACCGGACGAAGCACCAGACAAGCCAAGCGTGAAAACGCTTCAAATGATCTGGAAAGAAGGCCCAGACTGGAAGGCCGTTGAGTTGCTGAAGCGTCCAAGCGCTACGGGCCAACTCAGGAGCACCATTCAGGTGGTGCCGGGTGTGCAACCCTATGAGCACAACCATTACACGAAGGAAAACTTCTTCCGGCACGATACCGAACGCGGTGTGCTGAAGAACGTGTATGGCCAGCGCTGTATGCATGTGTCCGAAGACTTTATGATCGCCATGCTGGGGTCACTGGAAGATGAAGTCGGCCAAGCTGGTGCTACAGAGATTATGTACAAGTGCGGCTATCAGTGGGGCCTCGAAGACATGCGTAGCTTTACCAGCCGCGCCCAGGCCGAGTATGAAGTGGAACTCGAAAAAATGCGAGTGGGCTTCATGCTCGAAGAGTGGTGGTGGCCACTGACCATCACGGGCTGGGGCACCTGGCGGTATGACTTCCGCCAGAAGGAAAAGGGCCTGCTGTACGTGGAACTGTACGAGAGCGCTGTGGCCAAGAGCATCGGCGACATCGGCGCGGCCGTGTGTTACTTCTACGCTGGCATGTTCGCTGCTGTGTTCAGTGTGCTGGCCCGACGCAACCTTGCCTCCGTCGAAATGCAGTGCTATTCGATGGGCGAGGACTTCTGCAAGTTCGTGATTTCGGACTTCGAAAAGGTCGATGCCGCAGGCTTCTGGCGAAGCCAAGGGGCCACCTCGAAAGACATCATGAAGAAGCTGACGGTGATGTGATTTAAGCGAGCAACGGACGTGAGTCCGTTGTTTCTGGGTCTTGGAGAAACAGTGCCCTCACCGGCACCGCTCTCCAAGAAGGAGAACGGCTTGTGAGTCATTTGCGCAGGAAATCGTGGGGGACGCTCTGGGCGAAGGCCGGCTGGGACGGCACCGCGCCCGTGGTCGAACCACTGCGTATCCCCAACACAACTGCCGCGCCGTTGCCCCAGCTAACCGGGCATGTTCGCCCGAGAACATTGCGGATGACCGCCTTTGGTCGACTGTTCGTTGGCCTGCCGTGGAACGGCCCCCCGAAGCCAGACAACAGCGAAGTGAACTTTGATCTACCAACCTCTGCCGCATACGAGGACTCGGCCCAACTGAATACTGCCGAGACACTCCACGAGATGATCTCATGAGTTCGACTGCCACCAGCTACGTACGCTTTATGAACGGATACTACTCGCGCTCCGATTACTTCCGGGCCGACGTGGAAAAGGGCACCATCCGCACGCCCACGGGCACTCGCATCTGTACCCTGACGGACGATTTCCTCCGGGGCTTCCGCAGTGCGGTGCAGTTTGAATGCGGTAAAGCGACCGACCGCGTGTTCAAGAGCAGCGGCAAACGCTGGGGCGCTTCGTTTGTTGAGAGATTCGATCGTGAACTCACCGAACACTTCGGCGTGCCACTGCAAGACATGAGCGCGGGGATCGTCGAGCGTTGCCTCGATGAAGCTTTCCGCTACCACGGCTGGGGCGCATTGAGTATCGACCTGCGTGATTATGACTCCGGCTTCGTGAGCATAGAAACCCGCGATGGCCCGATGTCCTCCGTCGTGGGCACTTCGGATAAGCCCAGCGATGCCTTGTTCACCGGGTTCTTCGCAGCCGTCATCAGCCACTACGCCAAACTGGAACTCGACTGTATCCAAACCGAGTGCCCAACACGTGGCAATGAGACGAGCAAATTTGTCATCGGGCTGGCCGATCGAATCAAGGAAGTGCCTGCGTGGGTGAAGGATCGCATCCCGCACACCACGATCCTACGCCGACTGACGACAACAAAAAGCTAAGGCCCACACGAACGACTTGAGGAAGACCCACCATGAAGACGTGGTTACAAGATTTAGTGCAGACATCGAACGGCCGACCGTTCACGACCGATGAGATCATGCGATTG
>JBBRME010000028.1:0-30891 GCA_038230995.1 Gemmatales bacterium | reverse complement strand
GGGTTGGGGGGGGCGGGCCCTCCGCCGCGCCTGGCCCCGCCGGGGGGGGGGGGCCGGGGTCTCTTCTTCGTCCCCCGCGGGGCCCGGCTCCTAAAATCTTGGTTTGGGCCGGGCCTGCCCCCCCCCCCTCCGGAAAATGCAATCATCCCGTCATTCGAAGAAGTGAAGTCGGACAAGCTGAAGTTCGCAGAGGCGACACGAATCATCCACACCAACACCAACCCGTTTAATGCCGTGACGCTGGTGCAGTTCCATGACCGGCAAGCGATTGTGCAGACACCCCCAGCACTGCCGCTGAGCGAAGCCGAGATGGATAAGTACTACGACCTGCCGTACACCCGCCGGCCCCATCCAAGTTATACCGAGCCGATCCCTGCGCATGAGATGATTAAAGATAGCGTGACTGTGATGCGTGGGTGCTTCGGCGGTTGTACGTTTTGCAGTATCACAGCCCATCAAGGTCGGATCATTCAAAGTCGCAGTAAAGAATCCATCTTGAAGGAAGTGAAGAAGGTTGCTGCTGACCCGGATTTCAAAGGTATCATCAGTGATATTGGTGGTGCCACCGCCAATATGTATAAGATGCGCTGCACCCGCCCCGAGGTCGAAGCGAAGTGCAAACGCCTCAGTTGTATCCATCCGGGCATTTGCAAATTGTTAGGTACTGATCACGCGCCGACGATTGAGCTCATGCAGAAAGCGCGGGCCACTCCTGGCATCAAGAAAGTGCTCGTAAGTAGTGGTATCCGCATGGATTTGGCACAATTGAGTACCGAATATGTTGCGGAGTTAGCGGAACATCACGTGGGTGGGCGATTGAAAGTAGCCCCGGAACACACCAGCCCGACTGTTCTAGAAAAGATGAAGAAGCCGAGCATTGATAACTTTGGTATTTTTGCGCAACAGTTCAAAGAAGCCAGTGCCGCCGGGGGTAAACCCAAGCAACAATTAGTGCCGTACTTTATAGCCAGCCACCCTGGCAGCACCATTGATGAAATGATCGACCTTGCACTCTATTTGAAACGCAACGGCTACCGTCCGGATCAAGTGCAGGACTTCATCCCAGCACCATTTGATATTGCAACCTGCATGTACTACACCGGCTTTGATCCGTTCACCATGAAGCCGGTGACCATTGCCAAGGGACTGAACGACCGCAAGATGCAACGCGCCCTGATGCAGTTCTTCAAGCCACGCAACTACTTCGAGGTGCGTGATGCTCTCATTCTAGCCAAGCGAACCGACCTTATCGGCGGCTGCGATGGCCTGATCCCTGCCCAACCACCCAAAGAGGCTATCGAGGCCCGCCGACAGCAAACGCAAAAGGACTTCGACCACTACCACACCGTGGCTAACCCCGCCAAGGGTGAAGCCCCCGGCGAACGCGGCGCGGGGCCTGTGAAACCGACGGGTTACCGCCCGGGGCGGAGCAGTGTGAAGAAGCGAAGGGGGAAGTAGGGATGGCGAATCCAAAGTGCTTGTCATCAGCCAGATGATGTATTTGTGCCTTACGCAGTTGCCCTGGACTGATCTAGCGCAATCCTTTGGAGTCTGGTAAGTTTGGTCGAATGAACCCAACGCGTGCGACGGACGAATGCTACATCCAGTTCTTGGTCGGGTCGCCCGTTGAACCCGGCCCACGGTTCGTTCACGCGTCTGCTGCACCGTTTTGAGCCGTACCCGGCCACTCTCTGGGCCGAGGTCTAGCTCTGCCCGACTGAGTGTGTCCTGGTGATCCTCTCTGTGGTTAAGTCATTATTGTCTGCTATTGCCCCTCATGTTCCTATGCCGTGAATGACTTCATGTAGAAGTGACACAGTCCCGATCCAGCCTTTGGTACACTTGCTTGGCACCATTCCCATGGAGACGGACAATGACCCGTGCCCTGGTTGCGTTGATCGCCTTCAGTGCCATGGCGACTGCCCAAGCGCCAAAAGCAAAATCAATCGAGCCTGACGATATTGATCCGAACTCCTGGCAGGCCCGCAAGCATGATGGGGCTATCCTCAAGCTTGTCGTCACCAACGAGATATTCACCATCACCACCAAGTACGGCACTGCGAAGGTGCCGAACAAGGATGTCAAGCGCATCGAGTTCGGCGCACGGGTGAGTGACGAGGACAAGAAGAAGATCACAGAAGCTTTGATTCAACTCGACAGCCCACAATCCCGGGTGCGTGAACAAGCCAAGGCCGAGTTGCTCGTACTTGGTGGCAAGGCTTATCCGTTCGCCCGTAAAGCCTGGCAAACCTCCGGCCCGGTGGCCAGTGCGCAACTGTTTCAACTGCTTGATCAACTCAAGCCGCTCAACACGGATGACGAAGTGGAACTCCGCGATGAAGACGTGCTGCACACTTTGGATGGTTCCAAATTCGCCGGCAAACTCGAACTCGATCAACTGAAAGCAAGGCTCGATGGCAAAGCCACGGACTTGAACCGGCGCGAACTCTCGCTCGTTGTCCACGGTGGTAGTGCCGACACCAACGAGAAAGTTGAAGTGGTGGTCTCACTGGGCAACTTATGGATGACGCACCTGAACAAAACCGTAGCGTTGGAAGTTACCGCCGTCCACAACGGTGGCAACGTGTGGGGTAGCAACCCGTATACGATGGACACGGTTATCAACACCGCTGCGATCCATGCTGGTGTGTTGAAGAATGGCGAAACGGCGTATCTCAAGATCAAGATTCTGCCCGACCCAGGCTCGTACACCGGCAGCACCGCCAACGGAATTACGAGCACCAACTACGGCCCTTGGCAGGGTTGCTATCAGATCCTTGGCAAAGCGAAAATCAAGAAACCGGCGCGCTGACCATGGCCACCATCACCGAGGAACGTGCCTTTCTAAAGCCCATCGTGGAGAACTTCCACGAGGATGGCCCGCGCTGGCGCTACGCCGAGTACCTCGCGGAATCGAGCAATGAACTCGACCGCGCGCAGGGTGAGTTCATCGAACTGCAACTGACGATTGCAACCCTTGCGGCGGATCATCCGCGTCGCACTATTCTGGTGGATCGCCAGAACGAACTGCGACACAAACATCACGAAGCTTGGACGGCCAAGCTCAAACCCTATGCATCGGGCTTCGAGTTTCGGCGAGGCTTTATTGATTCTGTTTCACTGAGTGTTGAACAGTTCGAGAAGCACGGAGCCAAGCTGTTCGAGTTGGCTCCAATCCGTCGCATCCGCCTGACCGATGTGGGCCAACGGGCCGCAAGTCTGGCGAAGCTCCCGCAACTGGAACGTGTTCGTGAGTTGGTGTTGTGCGGGGCGGACCTCACCGAGGTCGGCGTGCAATCGCTGACACTTTCGCCGTATTTGCATTCGTTGGAACTGCTCGATCTCAGCTTCAATGGCCTTGGTGACAACGCGATGTCGCACCTTGCTGAAGCACACTTGCCCAAGCTGCACACGCTACTGCTCAACGACAATCGCATCAGCCAGCACGGGGCCACGCGCTTGCTTCAAGCCCCGCTCCAGTTGCACATCCTCGACCTTTCCGCAAATGTCATCCATGCCGGGGGCCTTGCTGCAATGGTCGAACACCCAACTCTACGGCAAGTGCGACTGCGGATGAACCCCCTCGGCGACGACGGCATCACGGCACTCGTGCAGCACCCCATCCTGTCTCGGCTGCTTCAACACGATGGTTCTCTCGACCTCAGCCAAACAGGGTTGACAGCACAAGCTGTGATAGCGATGGCCAAATCGGATCAACTTCAACATCTGGTCACGTTGAACCTCTCGAATAACAGCATGGGCGATGCCGCCGCCGAGGCACTGGCCAAGTCCACCAAGCTGCCGCAACTCCGCACGCTGCTCCTCGGGCATAACAAACTGACCGACACCGGGGCTGTGGCTCTCGCACGTTCCCCGTTCATGAAGCAACTGCGATGGCTTGATGTTTCTTCGAACCGTCTCACTAGGCGTGGTATTGATGACTTGTGGATCAACCGAACGGATTGGCAGGTGACGATTGAATGCGAGGGGAACGTGCCGGGTGTGCGCGGGCCAAGCGAACGGGCACAAAAAGGCTTGGGTCGGCGCACCAATTCATAACATCACATCACGCCCCCGGATTGACCTGCCATGACCTACGAAGGCGATTTTCGCACCCCCACTGGCCGCTTTGCCGTCGTCGCGGCCCGGTTCAACTCGTTCATCGTCGATCAACTTCTGGCGGGCGTGGTTGATACCTTCACCCGCCACGGCCTCAAGGCCGAGCAGTGGGACGTGATCCGCGTGCCGGGTGCGTTCGAGATTCCCGTTGTGGCTGGTCATCTTGCTGAAAGCGGTAAGTATGCCGCCATCATCACGCTGGGCTGCATCATCCGTGGCGATACGGATCATTACGATCACGTGGCCAGTGCGGCGACCAGCGGCATCCTCAATGCGGGTATGAAGACCGGCGTGCCAGTGATCTTCGGTGTGCTCACCTGCGAGACATTGGAGCAAGCGATCCACCGCGCCGGTGCCAAAGCGGGCAACAAGGGCAGCGAAGCGGCCCTCGCCGCCATCGAGATGGTGAACCTGTTGGGGAAGCTGGGGTGAGTTGACGTGGTGCAAAACACTGACAAAACGTTGGGCAGGAGATTTTGATGAGTGCAGATTTCATGGCCTTCTGGAAGTTATCTACGCTGGATCAGGCATTAAAGGAAGGCAAGTCACTCGACTACGCCGCAAGCAACCAATATAAGCGAGTTTCTGTTGGGGATACAGTATGGATCGTGACTGTTCGTAATGGGCGATTACGTCTTGTAGGCCGAATCGTTGTTGATCAGATTGTAGACCGTGATACAGCAGCCAAGTTACTGAGTACTGACAAATTATGGCCAGCGGACTGTTACATCCTACCAACCAGCAGCACCACGCAACGGGTTGTAGACATTGATGTCCATCATCGTGTCTCTGATCTCTGTTTTGGTGGGTCGAGTAACAAACTCGTTCAAGACGAAGAAGGGCGAGTAAGCGGTTCAAGACTTCAGACGATGCGTAAACTTGCTGGCAACTCAGCGGAAATACTTGCAGACTGTCTGCAATTGAGCTCCAAGCAGTCCGTGTGAAGCCAATCTTCAAGTTTTTGGCACCTTGCGGCTCGGCAGGAGCCTCGCCCTCCCAAAATCGAATACTCTTTACTCCACATCGATCACAATCGTCGGGTCGCAGACTTCGCCGTCGGCCCGCTGCACCTTCAACACGAACACGTATCGACCGGGTTTGGTTTCCTTCGGCACTGTCACGTTGAAGCGTTTGGTCTGATCCGTCTTCTGCGGAAGGATGTCCCACGATTGTGTCTCGATGATGCCTCGGCCATCCAGCGTGATGGTGGCGAAGCCACACTCCGGCGACGGGATGGTGAACGGCACCACATCGCCGGGCTTCACAGTCACTGACACCGGGGTGACAGTGACGATGTGCGGTGACCAGTCCATCAACGGATTGCCGTGGCTGCCGCTTTCCACTTGAGTGCGGTGTGCTGCTTCTCCCCAGGTGATGCGTCGGGTGAAATCCTCGGCGTTGTACTCGAACGGCCCGCCGTGTTCGGCCAGTATCCACTCGGGTTTGATCTGTTTCACCAACTTGGCACTCGTGGTGTACAGTTGAGGGCTACTGTGGTTCAGGCCCATCCAGCCACCGGTGCCGCTGTACTGCGTGGCATGGAAGAAGTTATCTGCCGTGAACAAGCAGTGCTTGCCATCGATGGTGCATTCAATGCCCGCGGTGAACAACGTCTGCCCCGGCAGGTGATGGAACTTGAAGGTGTACTCGTTCCACTTGCCACTCTCGCCGTTGCGGTAAGTCTTGTCGAAGGTGATCGGCCGGGCATCCAGAAACGGTGCACGGAACTTGAACGGATCGACGAGCGGCTCGGCCACGCGGTCAAGTGCCCAGACCTTATACTTGCCCTTTTCGGGCAGGGTGTACACACCATCGAAGTGGTCGTAATGAGCATGGCTGAACATCACCAGTTCAATCGGCCCAAGTTTCTCCGCTTCACGTAGTTTGGCCACTTGATCGACACTGCGTTGGCCCCACGGGTCGAGCACCATCACGCCGCCGCTGTCCTTCGATTTCAGCACGTAGGTATTGCCGGTGATCCACAACGAATCACTGATCTTGCTCCACGGTTTGTCGCCGCCGCTGCCCACTTGCTCCTTGGACACCAGTTGCTTGTAGCTGGGCACGTCGCCGAGTTGATTGGTGTACCGCTCGAAACTTTTGTGGAAGCCCACGGCGTCGATCCGCTCGGCGGCCTTATTCAGGTCGAGCTGCGGCAGGTTCGACAAACTCCCGCGTGCCGGGTGCAGGTGCTTCACACGGTCGTCCATCATCTTCCGCACGCTGGCGGCAGCGGGCTTCAGGCCCACGTCCGTCCAGTGATCCCATTCGGTGGTATACGCCGTCCAGAGCTTGCCCGTGGTGGTGATGGTATCGCCACAAAAGAGATGACCATTGACCAGAAAACTCACGTGATCCACGCTGTGGCCGGGCGTGGGGATGACTTCAATGCTCAAGCCCTGCCAGTCGATCTTCGTGCCATCGACAAGATCGCAATCGATGCCGTCGATGCCTGTGGAATGCACAAAGTACCCAGTGCGTGAGTTGCGCAACGGCACGCTGTCCTTCCAGAATTTCGTCACGCTCTTCGGGTCGATCCACTCCGCAGACAGCTTGGGTGCGCGGATCTTCGTACCGGGGTAATTCGCCGCACCTTCGATACTGTCGCGGTGATGATGCGACAACAGCACGAGGTCAACCTCGCCGGTGGCGTCCGGGTTCAAATGAGCAGGGCAGTCAATCAGCAAGCGGGCATTGTTCTTCAGCAACATGTACGCGCGGGGGGTGCCATTCATCGCCAGGATCGTGAAGTCGCTGCTTTCGTACACCTTCGTGAAGTCCGGTCTGATGGTCGGCATCTGCTGCATGGCCAGGATGAACAGCACTACCAGTGCCGTCATCAGTGCCACGGCCACACCACCGACAATCATCCGTCGCAGGGTATTGGTGCTATCAGTCATGCGGGTTCAGCGCCTTGCGGATGCCAGCGGATTTGTGCAGCGTCTCATCGTACTCGGTTTCGGGTACGGAATCCGCAACGATGCCACCACCCATGGGGAACATCGCCACACCCATCTGAAGAGTCATGGTGCGGATGAGGATGTTGGTATCCATCGCTCCATCGCCACTGAGGAAGCCGAGATTGCCGCAGTACGCTCCACGCCGGTGCGACTCAAGTTCGCGGATGATCTCCATCGCCCGCACTTTGGGCGCCCCGGTGATGCTGCCACCGGGGAATGAAGCACGAAGCAAATCGAATGCGGTAGCATCTTCCCGCAACTGACCGGTGACCTCGCTCACCAGATGATGCACGTAGCCGAAGGTTTCCAGTTCGCACACCTTGGGTACACGCACCGAACCGAACTTGGCCACCTTGCCGATGTCGTTGCGCAGCAGATCCACGATCATAACGTTCTCGGCGCGATCCTTCGGGTTGCTCGCCAATTCACGGCGAATCTGTTCATCCTCCGCCGGGGTCGCCCCACGTGGCCGGGTGCCTTTGATCGGCCTGGTGCTTATCTTTCCTTCTGCATCAACGACAAGAAACCGCTCCGGCGAGGCACTGAGCAACTGACTTTTGCCCAGATCAAAGTACGCACTGAACGGCGCGGGGCTGACCCGGCGTAACGTGTCGTACAGCGACAACGGGCTGTCAGTGACCTTGGCCGAGAACTGCTGCGACAGATTCACCTGGAAGATGTCACCGGCGCGGATGTACTCCACCGCCTGGGCCACGGCACGAATGTACTGCGGTCTGCTCACGTTGCTTTGCACCGCGATGAGGACACCACTTCTCGCTGGCAAAGTTGGTGCAGCTCCGTGGATCAGCTCGATCAACTTCGGCACCATTGCCTTGGCTTCGGGCCGGGCCATCAACCAGGTGTACTTGGTGAGGTGATCGAACGCGACCACCCAATCGTATCGACCCACGGCGAAGGATGGGACCACCGAACGCGGGGCGATGGCTTCGAGTTGCGCGTTCAGTTCATAGCCAAACAACCCGGCATAGCCCGTTTGAAAAGGCGGCAAGCCGGGGAGCGTGGGAACTGGTTTCGGTAGGCGTTGCTTGAGGAACGTGAAGGCATCCACACCCGGTGGCGTGCTGGTGTGGAACTCCGCCGGTGCAGCCATCACGTAGGAGTATCGCCCGCGCTCGTGATGGAACTCGGCACTATCCAGAAACAATAGATGCGGAAGAACGCTTAGCCGTTGGGCTACTTCCCAGGCCGTCAGGCCGCACGACAACGGGTGAATCGACAATGGTGCGGGTCTGGACATCGCAATTAGCTTACGATTTGAGTTCGGCCAACAGATACGCAAACGGCCCACGCCATTGCTTGGGGATCTCCGCGATCAGTTTGATCGGGTCGTTCTTCGTCGGGTGCAGGAAGCTCAACGAATGGGCGTGCAACGCAATGGCGTGGCCGAAGGGGTGCTTGCCGCCATACTTCACATCGCCCACGATGGGCCAACCACGTGACGCCAATTGCACCCGCAGCTGGTGCTTGCGTCCGGTGGCCGGGCGAAGTTCCAGCAGCACGGTTCCGTTATGTTGCGCCTTCACGGTGAAGTTCAGGCGGGCGGGCTTTGCTTCAAACGAGTTCGGCTCGGCGATGTCCACGCGGTGTTCACGATCATTGTGCACCAACCAATCGTCGAAGGTGCCCCACTGACCATCGAAGAGATTCATCTTCGCACCATCTACGGGCTTCACGACGGCAAGGTAGGTTTTCTCCACGGCACCGCTGCGGAACTGCTCGCTCAGCCGTGCGGCGGCTTTGCTGGTGCGGGCGAACAGCAGGACCCCGCTGGTGGGTTTGTCGAGCCGATGCACCACGCCGAGGAACACTTCGCCCGGCTTGGCGTACTTTTCTTTAAGGTAGGCTTTGGCGAGGTGGTCGACGGTTTCGTCGGTTCCTTCGAAGTGCGCGCTGGCCCACCCAGCGGGCTTGTTTAGCGCCAGCAGGTGGTTGTCTTCGTACAGCACATCCAGCAGATCGGAATAGTTGGTCAGACCCGATCCTCTTTTGTTGGTGAACGGCGCGAAGTAAGTCCGCGGTGGCTCTGCCCGCCGCGCGTAGTCGGTTTCACAGTCGCAGGTCATGCCTCACGCCCAGCAGTCGCGTTCCGGCCGGGAGCGGAGCGAGTTCGCCTCCGCGTCGCCGACGAATTCGTTCTTCTTCGGGTCGAACTTGAGTGTGCGGCCGAGGATCCAGGCGAACGACGCGGCGAAGCTGGTGAGGTGCGACTGCAGCATCACGTCCGGGTTGGTGATCGTGGGTTTGCGGGACCGCACGCAGTCGAAGAAATTGCGGGCGTGCAACCGGGTGTCGTGGAAGCGTTCGAGCTTGCCGTTCTCGAAGGTGGCTTCCGCCCCGCCGAGTTTCATCTCGATGCCCTCGTCCCCCACCTGCACCATGCCCTCGCTGCCCACGAACTTCACCGGGCAGACGCCGACCTTGTTGTTGAAGGTCGGGCTGCGATCACCGAACGGAGTCTTCAGGAAGTCGAGGACCAGTTTCACGCCGTTCGCGTAGCGACAGGTGATGTTGGTCTTCCCCGGTACGAACTCAACGGGGGTGGTGCTGTCGGCGTCGTTGGCCCACTGGCATTGATCGACGGTGTGGGCACCCCAGTCGATCAGCCTCGCGCCGGACTCGAAGTCGAACTGGTTTCGCCACTTTCCTGCAACGTAGCCGGAATTGTAGGGTCGCCATGGTGTAGGCCCGAGCCACAGGTTCCAGTCGCAGACATCGGGCGCGGGCGTCGGCTCGCTGGGGAGCCAGGAGTTGCCGAGTTCCGGCATGTACACCGAAGCGTACAGGGTGTCGAGTTTGCCGAGCTTGCCGCCGCGGGCCAGTTCGACGGCCTTCTGGAACTGCGGCATACTGCGCCGCTGGGTGCCGGCCTGGAAGACGCGGCCCGTCTTCTTCATGACGGCCGCCAGGTCTTGCACGTTCTTGATCGACAGGCCGCACGGCTTCTCGCAGTAGACATCCTTGCCAGCTTCGGCCGCCAGGATTGACGCCGGGGTGTGCCAACGGTCGCCGGTCGCCACCACGACCGCCTGGATGTCCTTTCGGTCAAGGAGTTTTCGCATGTCGCCGTAGGTGACGCAGTCCGTGTTGCCGGACAGCTTGTCCACGAGCGCCTTCCCCGATTCGCGACGGCTCTTCTGCACGTCCGCGATGGCGACGCAGCGGATGTCGGGCAAGCCGAGCATCGAGTTCATCACATAGGTGCAGCGTGGCCCGAATCCGATCACCCCGATGTTGATCTTGTCGGCGGGTTTCTTGGAGTCATCGCGGCCGAAGGCCGGTGCGGGGAAAAGGCTCGGAAGCCCTGCCGCCGCACCGAGCGCCAGGCCCGAGAGGACCTGACGCCGATTGAGCGAGAGGCCTTTCGCGACCGGTTCTGGTGGCGCGACGCGATCACAATTTTCGTGAGTCGAGTTGGGGTTGCTGACCGTCATCGCGAGACTCCTGTTGTTTGGTGGGAGCTGAGCTTGTCCTGCTGAATTCTACGGATCACTTCTTTGGATGGATTGTCGAACGCCTCGTGCAGTCGCAACCGCGCCCACCGCCGGGTAACGCGGGGCGGGTGGAGAAAAGGTGACTGTGTCGTGCCAGTCGCCGATTCTTGCTTCACCACTCCGCTTCCGGCTGGTTCACTCTACGATCGCGGGCAGGTCTTCAACTGGTTTCTGCCGGAAGCCTTTGGCCACCAGGAACAGTTCGGCAATCCGTTCCTGCAACGCCAGGATTTGCCCCAGGCTCTTGAAGTGGAGTCGAGCTGCTTTCGATTTCATCTCGTTGATCTGCATGAACAACTTGTTCAACCATTTCCCGCTGACGCCATGTTCGCCAGCCGGGCGAATAAGTTCATCATCGAGTAGATAATCCGAGAGGTTGTCGCCTTCGTCGAAGTGCTTCATCGCGGGCATGTCGATGTCACGGGTTTCCTTCAGCACTTCACGCAGGGCTTTGCGGGCCTCGCGCAGCACCTGTAACACTTCGCCAACAAAGTCGCTACGGATGCCGGGGTCGATGTTGTCCGGCATGGCGTTCAGTGCCGAGAGGTAGAAGTCGGCTTCGTCGTTGTGGTCACGCGCCGTTTTATAGATGCCCTGCAACACCATGTGGAAGCGGTAACGATTGACGAGATCGTGGAACAGCTCGTTGCTCACGCGGTAGCTCATCTGCATGTACACGAGGTACACCCGGCGGTCGAGTGTGCGGAACCAATCACTGTTGTCGTCGAGTTCCCTCTCGCACTTCTTGATCGCTTTGCGAATCTTCTTGCTGCGTGCGCCGTCGTCTTCTTTCCGGAGGGCAGCCAACTCGTCGCTGATCTCCTTCCGCTCTTCGACCTTGTCTTCTAGACCTTCGTACAGCTTCTCGTAAACACTGGCGAGGCGTTGGTCGGCCCAGGGGTCGTTCTGCACCAGCTTGTCGAGTTCTTCCAACGGGCCGGGGTTGAGCAGACGATCATCGTACGCCCCACGGTAGCGTGGGTCGTAGGTGGTCTCCATATGTTCCTCATCCAGGAACTTCTGCACCTCGCGCGGGTCGTCCAGTTCGCGGCCCTTCTTGATCAAGCCGCCGCTGCGGTACATCTTGTACGTCACCTTCTCCCGCAGTTCCGTGGCGTTGTTGAAGAGAATCCAGGCACTGCGCTCGTCGATCTCGCATGGAACGAAGGGAGTCTTGATGTTCTCTTCGCGTTCGTAGTCCGGTGGGTGGTAGTCTTCCGGCGGATGATCCTCCGCACTCTCTTCGGTGAAGATCTGAATCTTCTTCCCTTCCAGCGGAGTGTTCAGCTTGGGTGGTAGGCCGTATTCCGGGTCGCGCTTCTTGCGTCGCAGGACATCACCAGCCGCATGTTGGTGGTAGTAGAGGTCGGAGGTAAAGAGCTTATGTTCCGCGGCCTTCAATAAGTCGTCGTGAGCAAGGCCATACGTTTCAAAAGCGAACTGCACACGGAACAACGCATGCACCATGGCGTTGCTTCCGGCGACACTCGCCCCGATGCGATCCGCGTGGAACTCAGCCTCCTTGGCCAGGGCATGGCGGGTGCGGTCGTAACTCAGGTACGCCAGCCAGAGCGGCCACTTGATGGCCCAACTCAACCCGAAGAGGACATAGCCGAAGACGTTCTTCTGGGCCATAAGCGCGCGGATGAATCGCTCGAAGCCGTCCTGCCCGATGATCATGTTCACAACGATCAGCGACACCCGCCGGGTATACACACTGGCCCGGCCATACTGCGAAAAGTGCCCGAATTCGTGGGCCATGACGGCCTTGAACTCGCTCAGGTTCAGCGCGTTGATCAGCCCAATGCCGAGGAAGAGTTCCTTCTTCGGCTCCACAAAAATGTTCATCAGCCCGGCCACTTCCATCGCGGCGGCGTTCGGCTCCGGCAGCACATGCACCTTGTCCGGCGGGCTGACACCCACTTCTTCACAGAGCTTCTCGATGAAGGCAAACAGCTTGGGGTGTTCGTCTTCCGTGACTTCAATGCAGAGGGCACGCTTCTCGAAATCGGCGCGGTAGAAGATGTTCTTGACGAGGTAAACCAGACTCAGCACGCTGCCCAGCACCAACGGCAGGCCGATGCAACAGCCACCGAACTTGAAGAACAGCCAGACGCCCACCACAGTCAACGTGATGGCCGCCAGCACCATGGTGACGTACAGCGTAAGGACGAGATACGACCATACCAACAGGAAGCGTTGCTTGCTGCGATAGCCTTCGGAAAAAGTGGTGTAATCGGGTGGGAGTTCCGTCGGACTGGGCGGGTACGGGACATCAGCAGCCATACCAGCGACCTCAGCTCGGCCTATGTGCGAGGCGGGCACCGGGAACACCGGTGCCACGCAGTATTACTTCACGAGTTCCAGTTCCATCGTGGTGCCGTCAGGGTCTTTCATTTGTGCTTTGTCGCCAGTTCGCTTGAACTGGGTTGTAGCCTTGTCCTTCCCATCGAAGGAACCTTTGCCACCAGCGAAGTCCACCTTGTCACCCATTCCAAGTGAATAAGTTCCAGACATTGCTGTGATTTTTGGATCGGAATTCATGACCTCTACGAATTTCTCGCTCTCAGGCTTCGTCGCCAGAAACCCGATTTTGAATTTGCTATCTGCGCTGAAATCGAAGTACATCGCCGCACCCATGTCTGTCATTGCTTTTGTATCGGCTTGTTTCGAACCACCAGTGACTTTCCATTTGCCAACAATTTTACCCCCGCTGTTGTTGCTGCAAGCCGTGATCGACAGTGCAATCAAGCACACGGCTACGATTGCTGCTCGACGGGTCATCGTGGTCATGAGAGACGCTTTCTGAGGAGGGATAAAAACGCCGGGACCGGGAGACTGCCGGAATCCTGCGCTAGGCAAGCGTATCGTCTGTCGTCAAGTTCGACAATATGCAATAGATCGTCTGTGACGGTTGGGCCAGTGGAGGGCGTTGCATGTTGGAACAGTTCACCATCCTGATAGCTCAGGAATTGCTGCGGGCCGGGGCGATCCTGCCGAGCACTGTGTTTGTTCACTGTGCAAATCGTATTGACGAATACGAGTCCACCGTGCGGGCATGGGCCTATCTCGATCTTGAATCGGCTCGTGCTGAAGTGAAACAACTCGATGCAGAAGCACGGGCTGGACACTGGCGCGGGCCGTTGCATGGCATCCCCGTGGGCATCAAAGACATCTTCGACGTTCAGGGGATGCCCACGGCGTGTGGTGCCGGCCGTTGGAAGGATCGCATCGCCCAGCGTGATGCCCCGGTGGTGGCGAAGTTGCGTGCAGCCGGGGCGGTCATCCTCGGCAAGACCGTGACCACGCCGTATGCGTTTCTCGACCCACCCGTCACGCGGAACCCGCACGACCACCGCCGCACCCCCGGTGGTAGCAGCAGCGGCAGTGCCGCGGCGGTGGCCAGTGGCATGTGTCTGGCTGCGCTGGGCAGCCAGACTGGCGGAAGTTTGACGAGGCCCGGCAGCTACTGCGGCGTGGCGAGTCTGAAGCCGATGCACGGGATGTTGTCCACGGAGGGTGTGCTTCCTTTGGCCCCGAGCCTTGATCATGTTGGGGTGTTGGCGACGGATGCTGCGGGGGTTGCTGAAGTGTATCGGGTAATGGCTGGGTCAAGTGCCGTTGCGACAACGCCTTGTCGCTGGATTGTGCTGGATGAATTCATCGAAGAATTGCGATCGGATTTGCGAACGAAGTTCCGCGAGGCCATCAAGGTCGAACACACCACGGCAAAGCTGCCGATACCTCTGGCCGACGTACTCGCCGCCCATCGCGTCATCATGAGCTATGAGGCCGGGCAGGTTCACGATGCTTGGCAACGCGAGTTCCCTGCCGACTATCCCCCGCGCATCACGGAGTTGATCGAAGCCGGGCGAACAGTTTCAACAGCACAATTGATCGAAGCGAAGGCGATGCAAACTGCGTTTCGGACGGCGTGCCTGAAGATATTGGGCAACGATGGTGTGTTCGCACTGCCCGCGGCCACCGATGTAGCCGGGCCAGTCACTTCAACCGGCGATGCCCGGTTTAATAGTCCGTGGAGCCTAGCCGGGTTGCCAAGTTTGGGCGTGCCGTTCATCAAGGATGATGCAGGGTTACCGCTGGGCTTGCAGTTGGTTGGGCGGAGCGTGGAAAGGTGTCTGCACTGCACACTCAACACTACGAACTAACAACTGCGTCCGTTCCAACATGGACTATTTCTAGTTGTCAGTTCGTAGTCGTTCGTTTGTAGTGAAACCAATCCTTACGCAGCCAGTGGCTTGGCGGATGAGCGGGCGAGGTACTTGCGCCAGTAGCCGACGGCTGCCAGCATTGCCACAGCACCGCCGAACAACAGCGCGGGTTCCGGCACCGGCACGAAGACAAGTACCAAGTCGCCAACGGTATCACGACGCAGTTGCAGTGCTTGCCCGCTGGTGAACGCGAAGCCTGTCAGCGCGAAGCTGAGGTTGGCGTTATCGTCGGTACCGTTGTTGCCCCCTGAACTGGTGAAGGTGGCAATAGTTGTATCTGCTGCTACGTTGGCGCCATTCACTGTGAGTAGATTCGATGCTGTGCCGTTGAGATCTGCGAGTAGGAATGTTGCGCTGGAAGAACCACCTGTGAAGCCAGCAGCAGTCAGGCCAATCACTGTGCCATTGTTGAGAGCCAACACGTTGCTGGCGTTACTCAAGTTGATTCTGTCCGAAGTGTTGCTTGCACCGAGTTCGCTGCGAAGAATCCCCCCACTGTTAATGGTGACGTTGTTGTTCACCACCAGTGTGCCGATGCTGTTACCAGCTTGCAATGTGCCTCCCGTGTTCACCGTGATGGCCCCGCCCACGGTACCCGTACCGGAGAGTTGACCACCGCTGTTCACGGTGATGGCCCCTGTGGCTGACGAGTTGTTACCGTTGATGGACAACGTACCGCCGTTGATGGTGGTTGTGCCGGTGTAATTGTTCGTTCCGGTCATCACCATGTTGAATGTGCTGCTGTTCTTCGTGATACCACCCGTGCCGGTGATGTTGCCTGACAACGTCACGAGTCCCGTGCCGGTGCCTTCGACAGTGACGCCGGAGTGACCTGTGTACGATACACCAGCATATGATCCGCCGGCGTAACTAAAACCACCGACGTTTTGCGTGGCAATTGTGTTGACTTGTATGGTGGAAGCAATCGTAACCCCGCCGGTGCCGTTGTTCACGATCTTCGGCACCAGCACACTGGGTGAACCATCGCTGTTCAGGCCGAAATTCAGCGTGCCACCGGTGATCGTTGCCACTCCGCCTGTGTTGGTGAAGTTCAATCGGCTGAGACGAACACTGGGAATGTCGTTCGTTGCGGTGTAGGCGGCCGTTCCTTTGAAGTTCAGCACGATGTTGGCCGTGGTCTGGCCGTAAACTGGCAGAATAGGCGCTTCACCTTGGTTGGCGAAGGTATTGAACTGCTGATTCCCGTTCGCGGAACCGTTGTAAACGATGCCGCTGTCAGTCCGCCAACGGCTATTGGCGATATTGCTTACGCCATCAAGGAAGTTGCCGCTCGTGCTGTTCCAGTTGTACACATTCCAGCCAATATCCATCATCATCGCGATTTCATATGCCTTATAGCGTTTGATACTGTTCTGTGCGACGCTTGGATTCATTACGGCTGTGGAGTCGTTCACGTGACTGACACTTGAACCGCCTGAGAAAGTACCAGGTGCATAAAGTGGAACTTCATTTCCGAAGACTTCCATCGCGTAGCTGCCTGCGAAGAACAAGCCAGTATTGACGTCATTTCCATTTGTGAAAGTGCTCGAGCTTCCGGTGAACGAACCGTAGTTGCTACTCGTGAGCGTGTTGTTGAACAAGTTTGTTGGTGCAGTGCTTCCGCGCACCATGTACTTGTTCATCATCGAGTAGATATCTGGCGAACCTACAGTTTGGTTGTTCAAACCTTGGCCGGTTTGACTTGCAAAACTAAGGAAGCCCAAGCCGTGTGACATTTCGTGTATGGCCACCGAAACGAAGTCATAATTCGATCCGCCGTAGTTATTGGTTTGCCCAGCGTTATTCCAACCGTAGAAAAAGTTGAATTGTCCGCTAGCGTCCGAGCCGGAAAAAGGCCGCTGGTTAGCTCGTGCACCTTGGTAAGCACCGCCATTTTGAAAAGAGCCGTTAATATTAACAAGCTGGTTCGCCCCAAAGCTTGCCAAAATGCCACTGTTGGAATTGAGTGATGTGTTCCACGTCAGGTTGACCGTACCGCGACCGTCCAAAACAGAATTCAGGTAGGTTGTTGCAGCATTGACCGAGTTCTTCCGCAGCGTACCCCGGCTCAGTGTTTCGCCACTGTCAATCGTGCCGTCGTTGAAGCCTGATCCGGCTGCATCGCTATACGTCTGCGACCACGCAATCTGCCCGTAGGCGGACTGCGTGAAGATCGCACTGAGAGTCATAGCAAGAACGAACGAGAACCTAGAAAATAGTCGAGACATGTAAAAGCTCCAACAACCCGCTAACTACAGGCATCCATGTGTGACAAATTCCATCAGCCCAAGCAAGCACAAAGCCGAGCGGGTGAGAAAATCCTTTTCTGTAGTGTCGGTAATCTGGGCAATCCAGATCGTTGTTTCGTCAGATCATCCACGAAATGTTGTCCCGATTGAAAAGGTTGTCGCGGTTTCTTTCATCGCACTGCTAGTTCCTGTCGCATTCCAACCCGCAGGCATTACACTTGCTGCGCCGATGAAACTTGACGGAAGCCATCACTGACATACCATGCATCGAACCGATCAGGGAGGATTCGTTACTCGACATCTCAGCCCAAGGATTGGCCGAGTTCGACGACCGACACAATCTCAACCATCCGGCCTAACCTCGGCGCTCCGGCTTACTGACCACTAGTACCCGCGCCTTCATCTTTCAGGCCGATCGGATTTGGGACGTGCCGCCAGGCTTGTTTCAGGATCACTGTTTAATTAACACAACGCTGCGCCGAGTGCCCCGTGCCGATGATCTCGCTCGATCAGAAGAAAGAGATTCGCGCCGCCAACGACATTGTTGATGTGGTGTCCGGCTACATACCCGTCACACCCAACGGCCGGGAATACAAGGCGATCTGCCCCTTCCATAACGACACCCGCCCCTCATTGCAAGTGAGCAAGCAGTACCAGAACTTCCGTTGCTGGACCTGCGATGCCAAAGGCGACGTCTTCGACTTTGTGATGAAGATGGAGAAGGTGGAGTTCGGTGAAGCCCTGCGAATGCTGGCCGAACGCGGTGGTATTGCCCTGACCAGCACCGCCACGCCGGAAGACGAGGCCCGTGGCAAACTCCTGCGTGCAATGAAGTGGGCGGAAGAGACGTACTCCAAGTGCCTGCTCAACGAAACCCTGGCCGACAGTGCCCGTGAGTACCTTGGCACCCGACAACTCGCCGGTGCAACGGTGCGGCAGTTCGGCCTCGGCTTCGCACCCGTGGCTGGGGATTGGCTCGTGAAGTTGGCCCAGCGGGATCGCGTTCCGTTGGAAGATTTGTTGTTGGTGGGCCTGATTGCCGAACGTGAAGAAGGCCGGGGGTATTACGACCGGTTCCGGGATCGCGTGATGTTCCCCATCCGGGACATTCGCGGGCGTACCGTCGGCTTCGGTGGACGGATCCTGCCAAGTTCACCATATGCCAGCCGTGGGCCGAAGTATTACAACTCCGCCGAAACACCGCTGTTCCACAAGAGTGAACTCATCTACGGGCTGGACTTGGCCCGCCACCCCGGTGCCGCCACGGGCTATCTTGCCGTGGTGGAAGGCTACACCGACGTGATGATGGCCCACCAATGTGGCATCACCAACGCGGTCGCCACCATGGGCACGGCACTGACCGGAACGCATGTGAATCAACTGCGGCGGTATGCCCCCAAGGTGGTACTGGTCTACGACGCGGACGATGGTGGCATGGGTGGTGTGGATCGAGCCTTAGAACTGTTCGTGAGTCAAGATGTTGAACTGGCGGTGGCCAGCCTGCCGGATGGCCTCGACCCGTGCGACTTGCTCATCACCGAAGGTGGCACCGAGATTTTCCGCAGCTGCCTAGCAGCGGCAAAGGATGCACTGGAGTTCAAACTCGATCTGCTTCTGAAGAAAGAAACAGGCACCGGTGTGGAGGGTCAACGCAGGATTGTGGACGCCACACTGAGCATCATGGCGCTGGCCCCGCCCGTGCCCAGCCGTGCCGGACAGATCCGCCAGGAACTCATCGTCACCCGTGTGGCCCACCGGCTGGGGTTGCGGCAGGAGTCGGTCTGGGCCAGACTGATGGAGTTCAAGTCCGATAAACGACGACGCGACTCAGAACAAGAACCGCAACGATCGACCGCAGCCCCCTCCCCGGCCCCGCGCAGCGAAGCACAACCTGTGAGCGTGCAACAAGCCACGCTGGAACGCCAACTGGTTCAACTTCTGTTGGCCGAACCCGGCTTAGTAGCCACCGCGAAGCAAGCCATCCCGGCGGAAGTCATCTCCCATAGTGGACTCCGCCGTATCGCCATCGAGATGTATGGCTGCCACGCCGAGAACATCCCAGCGGATCTGGATGCCCTCCGCGTGCGGATGATCGACCGGCCCGACCTGGTGAGTGCCGCCATGGCCCAACTAGAAATTGGCCGCAAGATGAACGAACGACAGGAGTGGTTGCAACGGATCATCGCCGGGTTTGCCCGGTTGAAGACCGATGCCGAGAAGCACCTGATGAAGCAGGCTCTCTCGACCGGAGAAGCAACTGACGAAGCCACATTGGAATTGTTGCGTAGACTACAAAAGTCGAATTGATGACCGCCGGCGGACAGGAAGTTCCGCCCAAGCTAGACTCTAACCCCCCACCGACACCCGGAGGCGTTCCATGGACTGGAAACAAGATGAGATCCTGAAAGGCCTGATCGAAAAAGGCAAGGACTCCGGTTCACTCACGTTCGACGAAGTGAACAAAGCACTGCCGGAATTGTCGGAACCGGAACGTCTCTCGGAAATTACCGAACTGCTGGAGCAGAATGGCATCACACTGGTGGATGCCGAAGGCGATGAGATCGACGCAAGCGATGGTGGCCCAGTCGTTGCCGCTGAGCCAGTTGCTGAAGTCGAAACCTCCACGTTTGGTGATACCGACGGCGACGGTCGACATATTGACGACCCCGTGCGTATGTATCTCACGCAGATGGGCGAAATTCCCCTGCTGCAACGCAGCCAGGAAGTGGCACTGGCTAAAAAGATCGAAGCGACCCGCCGACGCTTCCGCCGCAAGGTGCTGGAGTGCGATTATGCCCTCCGTAACGTGTTCGACACTCTCAAGCGCGTCCACTTGGGCGAACTGCCCTTTGACCGCACCATCAAAGTGTCGATGACTGAAGAACTCGAGAAGCATCAGATCCTTCAACGGATGCCGCACAACTTGCGCACAGTCGAACCGCTGATGGACCGCAATGTCGATGACTTCCACCTGTTGTTGGACGAACGCACCACTGAGGCTCAACGCGAGGAAGTGCGACGGTACCTTAAGCAGCGTCGTCGTAAGGCCGTGACCCTCATTGAAGAGCTTTCGATCCGCACTCAGAAAGTACAACCGCTGATGCGGAAGCTGGAGCAGATCAGCAGCCGGATGGACGATCTCGAACGCGCAATCGGTCTATTGAAATCGAATCGTACAGCGAAGGATGAACGAGCCAACCTGAACCGCGAACTGCAAGACCTCATGCTGATTACGCTGGAAGAACCAGCGAGCTTGCGACGCCGTGTGACGATCATGAAGCAGCGCTACAATGAGTATGAAATCGCCAAGCGGGATCTCAGCGCTGGCAACCTACGGCTGGTAGTGAGTATCGCCAAGAAGTATCGCAACCGCGGGTTGAGCTTCCTTGACCTGATTCAAGAAGGCAACACCGGTCTCATGCGGGCCGTTGACAAGTACGAGTACCGCCGGCAGTTCAAATTCAGCACCTACGCCACGTGGTGGATTCGCCAGGCCATCACACGGGCTATTGCGGATCAGGCTCGCACCATCCGTATTCCGGTGCACATGATCGAGACGATGAGCAAGCTCCGCAACGAGTCCAAGAAACTCGTGCAGGAACTTGGTCGCGAGCCGACCATCGAAGAAATCGCCGAAGCCGCGAAGATCACCGTCGAAGAGACCAAACGAGTTCTCAAGATCAGCCGGCACCCCATCAGCTTGGATCGACCCATCGGCGAGGGCGACGACAGTTACTTCGGCGACTTCATCGAAGATGATTCCGTCGAAAGCCCGGTGAACGCCGCGACGAACGAGATGCTGAAGGACAAGATCGAGAACGTGCTGAAGACCCTGACCTATCGCGAACGTGAGATCATCAAGCTGCGTTACGGCTTGGGCGATGGCTACACGTATACGCTGGAAGAAGTCGGGCGCATCTTCAAGGTCACTCGTGAGCGAGTGCGGCAGATTGAAGCCAAAGCCGTACGGAAGTTGCAACACCCGGTGCGTAGCCGACAACTCGAAGGCTTCTTGGAAGCCTGGGGTTCAATGAAGAAGGGGGCACCGATCCCCGCCCACTTCTCCACCGAGGGGTGATGCCAAGGCCTGCGGTTAAACCACGAGTGACGTTCGACCCCACCGAACTGGCCAAGTTCGGCGGGCTTGGCCTCGTGGCTCGCAGTGTGGTCGAGGGGTTCCTGTCCGGTGTGCATCGCAGTCCGTTCAAGGGCTTCAGCTTGGAGTTCGCCGAGCATCGCCAGTACTACCCCGGCGATGAAATCCGGCGGATCGACTGGCGGGCCTTCGGCAAGACCGACCGCTACTACATCAAGGAATACGAAGACGAGACGAACCTCAAGGCCGTGCTGGTGGTCGATGCCAGCGGCAGCATGAACTACGCGGGCAAGAACAAGCTCAGCAAGTTTGTGTTTGCCCAGCGGGTGGCCGCGAGCCTCGCCTACTTGCTGCTTGGTCAACTTGATGGCGTGGGGTTGTTGACACACGACACCCAGCCGCGTGAGTACCTGCCGCCCAAGGCCAGCCGCAAGCAACTGTTTCAGATTCTGCGTCGCCTCGAAGACACCAAGCCCGGTGGCGAAACAAGTTTGGGAAGTGTGTGGGATCGCATTGCCGGGCAGTACCTGAAGCGCCGGGGTCTGGTGGTGCTCATTTCGGATGGACTGGACACCAGTCCGAACCTCTCCCGCAGTCTACGTCACCTCCGCCACGCCCGACACGATGTGCTGTTCCTGCAAGTCCTCACGCCGGAAGAGATCGAGTTCCCGTTCGCCAACCCCACAAAGTTCCAGAGTCTGGAGTTGCGTACACACGAACTGACCGTGGACGCCCGCCGCTGGCGCGAAGAGTACCTCAAGAACTTCGAGGAACATCAGCGCAGCCTGCGCCGCATGGCCAACGAACTGCACTTCGATCATCTACTGCTGCGAACCGATGAACCAGTGGATCGCGCCCTCGGGGCCTACCTGGCTACGCGGCGGAAGAGTTAGGGTCAATCACCGTAGGCGATGCGGTAGATCTCTTGCGAGTAGTACACTTGCTCTTTTCCATCTGCGTTCAACTCGCTCAGAACTCCTGCAGCACAAAGTTTCTGGATGTCGGCTTTCGCTGTCTGGTAGGAGACGCCGAGTTCCTGAGCTAACCTTGTACGTGTGGTGAAGGGACTTGAGAGCAGAATTGTTGCGATTTTCGCCATCCGTGGCGTGGTTTGTACGAACTCTGTTTCGTAGGTCGCTTTCAACTTGACGAGTTTGCTGCATCGTCTTTCGGCAGCCTCAGCCTGTTCGATCGTTCCCGCCAGGCAGAATCGAACCCATTCGTCCCACTCACCATGTGCACTGACGGCAAACAACTTGGCGTAGTACTCTTCTTTGTTCTTATCGAAGAATGCACTGAGGTAGAGCCAAGCGTGGTTATGGTTCAGCCACTTGTACACGCAGAGTGAAAGCAACAGTCGCCCCATCCGACCATTGCCATCACGGAAGGGGTGTATCGTTTCAAACTGATAATGAGCGATGAAAGCCCGCACCAGCGGGTCACCGTGGGTCGAGTTCAAATACTGTTCCAAGTTGCTAAACAGTTCATCAAGTCGATCCGCCGGTGGCGGGATAAATCGAGTGCTCACGTAGACTTGGCAATCTCTGAAGACCCCAGGCGACTCATTTTTTCCACGTGTCGTGCTGAGTAGCAAATGATGCAGATCGCAAATCATGGCACGGTCAATTTCCTGGCCTTCAGCAATCCTCTCACAGCCTTCCGTCATCGCCGAGTCGTACAACCAGACTTCGCGCTGGTCGTTTTCCTTCTCACTTTTGGGGTCTCTGCTCTGCTTCTCCGCTTCGTAGAGAAGTAGTTCCTGCGGATTGACGTAGGTGCCCTCAATGCTGTTCGAGGTGATTGCCTCGCGGCGCTGCAACGTACGCAACAGCAGCGATGGGTTCGGTAAATACTTGCCAACACCGTTCAGGCTTTCGAACCGAGCACGAGCCTCGGCAATCAACGGCCAGATAGTCGTGTCTGGCTCCCAAGCGGGTGGTAAATCGTCCGGTAAAAACGCGAAGTCGCTGCGGCGATCATCAACGGTGATCGGTAGCAACTGCCCAGTTTTGAATTCTCCGAATCGTTCGACTCTCATTGCAACACCAATCGCCTCTGTTGCAATATAGCCTAGCGAATTTCAATATACATCATGTCCATTGCAAAATGCGACCAGAAATTGTAATGGCGGCAATTCCTATTGCAGTGTCGATTGCACTTTCGTCGTCTTCAGCACCACAGCAAGCCAAGCAATCAGCCCGGTGCAGACCAGCAGACCGGTGCCCATGCTGAGGAGCAAACTCGTAACGGGGATGCGTCGGGCAAGATCACCCAGATACAGATGACCGAACATCGACGTGCCAGTCAGGGCCATCGGCCACAGGGCTAGCACACGCCCACGCAGCGGCCCCGGCACGCTGAGTTGAAGAATCGTCTGCCCCGTGCTGAGGTACAGGATCATGCCGAAGCCAAACAGAGCCGAGCAACCCAAGGCCAACGGGAACGGCGGAGCCAAGGCCAACCCGAACACACCCAGCGTGGTGCCGATAGAACCGATCACAAGGAACCAACTCTGCCGATTGCCGCCGCGACCAAAGCTCGCATTCGTGAGGGCGGCCAACAGCGCTCCCACACCCAAGGCACTCACCAGCAAGCTGTATTGCTTCTCGGCCAAGTGGTACACGTTCTTGGTGTATGTGGGGAACAGGGTCATCAGCGGCCAACCAAACGTGCTGAACAAGGCCGTGCAGAGCAGCAGCATCAACAGTGGTTTGTGCTGCCACACAAAGGCATAGCCCGCCAATGGCGAACCAGTCTTTGCCTTCTTTTCCGTGGTGGGAATGCCCGGTACGCGGATCATCCACAGTGCAACAAGCACTGCCGCGTAGCTGATGGCGTTCACCGTGAAGCATGCCGCACTGCCCACTCGTGAGTTCGTTGTGCCAAACACGGCATCAACACACAGGTACACAGCCGCGGCCAAGGCTGGCCCTACTGCACGCCCCACGTTGAACAGGAGCGAGTTCAGCGACACCGCATTGATGAGGTCTTCCGTAGGAATCAAATCCGGCACCAATGCAAGGCGTGCTGGCAAGTCGAACGACATGACTACGCCGTTGAACAGGGCAAGGCCGAACATCCACCACGGATTCAACCACGACGTGAGCGTTAACCCGGTCAGCACGATAGCACTCAGCAACATCAGCGATTGCAGCACGAACACCAGTTTCGTCCGTGGCACCCGATCCGACACCCAACCGCCCAGCGTGCCCAGGATTAGCGTTGGCCCCGTCACGGCCACCAGTAGCAACGGCGGCCAGAAGGGATCGGTGGTGAGATCGAAGACCAGCCACATGAGTGCAGCCGTCTGCATCCAACTGCCGACGAACGAAACAATCTGTCCGAAGAAGTAGAGGCGGTAGTTGCGATGCCGTAACGAGCGAAACGTCGTGCGCTGAAGGGTGGCGATCATCCCAGAAAGGCGAATCATGCTGTTAGTTTAGCAGGCCAGCTTCCCGCTACACTACTTCACCGCTGGTGGAGGCGCGATCTTGCCGCCCTTATTGGTCTTGTCTTCCAGCCCGGGCTTGTAGGTGCTCTTGTCCATTGCACCGGGTGGCGGTGGGGCCTCCCCGCGCTTGGGCAGATTCGTGCCGGGAGTTGGATCGCAGCCCAGCGAAAAGAGAAGGGCCACACACAGTGTGGCCAATAGGAACCGATTCATAGTTCATCCGGTTATTCGAAGGAGACGGTGAGTCGGTCGTTGAATGACCACATCCGGTACAGTGTTTCGGCATCGATTCCTGTGCGCAGGTTTCGCACCGAGCCATCGGCCAAAGAACAAGGCATGACGTTGCCGTGTGGCGTGCTCATGTAGTACTGCATGTTGGCGTCATCGTGCTCATCGGTGACAATGAAACCTGGGTGCCGCTTGTGCTCCCAATGCGCTCCGGTACTGGTGCCATCCCAGTTCGCCCAGTTGAAGTCAGTGGGGCTTTGGCCGTAGGCCGCCGGGCTGCCACCCGAGTAATACAGCGGCGACACTCCCTTGTGCCCCTGCAGCAGCGTGTTCGATGTACCGTCTTTCACATTCACAATGCTGGGGGCTTTGAACGTGGCTCCGCGATACGTATGCGGGCCACCTAGGATGGTGTACCAGCCGTTGCCACCGGAACGAAAACCCCAATCGACGTGGTGAGCCGAGCCGTAGTCCACAAACGCATTTGTTTCGTTCTGCCGACGACTCGGGCAGAGATACATCTTGATCTTTTGCGGGCTGGCCGGGTTCTGAAAGTCCTGTTCCATGTACGGCAGAATGGCAGTGAACACCGTCGTCGGCTTTGGGTTGTAGGCAGCAAACTCGTCGTCGTCTGGGAACCGTTCCCGGTTGCCTGCGTAATTGTGGCACGCTAAGGCAAGTTGCTTCAGGTTGTTCGTACACGAGATACGGGCCGCCGCTTCACGAACCTTTTGAACCGCTGGCAACAGCAGGCCAATGAGGATGGCGATGATGGCGATGACCACCAACAGCTCGATGAGCGTGAAGCCGGATGGAGAATGATGACGTTTCATAAAGCACCGAATGAAGAGATTCATTACTATGTTCGATGTTCAACGTGGCTGCAAGCGGCAATCTTTGAATTGCTGAAAGCGGATTTCCGCAATTCGCAATGCGACTGTTGCCTAAAACATCTGCATGGTCTACTCCACGCTGGTCCGTCCGCTGTTGTTCAGGCTGGATCCCGAAGTTGCGCACGAGTTCACATTGAAGTCGTGCGAAATGATGTCGCGTCTGCCGTTGCTATGCCGATTTGTACGTGCGATGGCCAGGCCTCGATCTTGCCCTGTGACCACGATGGGGCTGACCTTTCCGAACCCGGTGGGCCTCGCTGGTGGCCTCGATAAGAATGCCTTAGCCCCATATGCCTGGTGGGCGATGGGCTTTGGTTTTTTGGAGTTGGGTACCGTCACGCCGATGGCACAAAACGGGAATGACAAACCACGAATGTTCCGTTTGCCAG
The DNA here is from genome assembly GCA_038230995.1 of Gemmatales bacterium. Taxonomy (GTDB): domain Bacteria; phylum Planctomycetota; class Planctomycetia; order Gemmatales; family Gemmataceae; genus JALHQU01. Next base: position 4,762 of record JBBRME010000028.1, on the reverse strand, counting down.
CGGAATTCGCCCTCATCAACCGCATGGGCTTCAACAATCACGGGGCCGAGGTCGTAGCCGAGCGATTGAAGAAGCAAGCGGAACGCGGCCAACGCCCAGCATTTCCCATTGGCATGAGCATTGGCAAGAACAAACTGACCGCCGATGAACAAACGGCGGAAGATTATGCCCGGTGTGCGCGGACGCTGGCCCCGGTGGTGGATTTCCTCACCATCAATGTGAGTTCGCCGAACACACCTGGACTGCGGCAATTACAAACCCCGGCGTGGCTGTCGAAGTTGGTTAACACAGTGCGGGCCGAGAGCCTGGGCAAACCGGTGTTGGTGAAAGTGGCACCGGAGCTTGACGGCGAAGCGCTGCGATCTTCTGCTGAAGCCGTCATGGAAGCAGGAGCCGCTGGTTTGATCGCCACAAATACACTTGGCACCGTCGCCCCGACTGGTGAACCAGCTGGCAAAAGTGGACGACCATTGAAAGAGATTGCTCCAAGGCGAATTGAGAGCCTGCGAAAAATCGTTGGTTCTTCGGCAACACTGATTGGCGTTGGTGGGATCGACGATGCTGCTGGTGCCCAAAGGATGCTCGATGCCGGAGCCAATCTCATGCAGGTCTACACGGGGTTGGTGTATCAGGGACCATGGTTACCCGTTTCAATCACCCATGGATTAAACAAATTGCCTTCTGTACGATGATGCTCGACATATTTCGCAAATCTGAAACAGGAATGACCATGAATTGCTTTGACAGCACGACATTTTGCGCACTAGTCTTGCTCAACGATGCCGTGCTGTTCATACCTTCGCAGACCCTGACCAACTAGCCACCAAATTATGTCGTCAACTACGGAGGAGATCGAGCAATATCATGCCACTCGGCTCATTGCCGATTTGTTGACTGTCGACTTGATTGACTCTGCGATGGCAAAAGCACTTACAGATGAAATGTTGAGCGGGCAGATGCCCAACGATGTTGAAAGTGTTGTGAGCGCCCTCTGCCAGATGGGGCAACTCAACCAGTTTCAGGCACAGCGGCTGCGCAAAGGTGGTTTGCTACAAATTCAATTTGGCCCTTATGTGCTGCAAGAGTCCTTGAGAGCCGATCAAACATTTGGTGCAATGTATCTTGCCGTCTCAAAAAAGATCGAAAGCGATACGCCTTACGATTGTTCCCACTGCGGAACCTCTTCAAACATCAGCAAACGAAGAAGACACTTGCTGATTTGCAAGAAGCGGCAAAAATTCCACAACTCAACGTCCTCGCCGATGTGGACTCTGCCAATGGCACGCACTACCTCGCTTGGCCCTACATTGAAGGTCAAACGCTTGAAGACTTGGTGAGCCAGCGTGGGCCACTGGAATCACAACAAGCAACGCAATTGGCTAACGATATTCTTCATGTTCTCGATCAGGTTCACGCCCTTCATCTGGCACATGGCTTACTTCGGCCATCCCTTGTCCTTCAAAGTGCAACGAACGCGATTCAACTACTCGACTTCGGGCTTGGCACGGTTTGGTCAGCAAACTTAGAAGAGTCCAGTTCTGCGGTCGATACAGTTTCGTTCGCAGCACTCGGGGCCACATCCCTGGATTACACGTCGCCGGAGCAGTTGGCGAACAACAGCTTACCAACGCGCGAAGCAGACTTGTACTCTTTCGGCTGTACGCTGTATTTTGCCTGTACCGGTCAGGTGCCGTTCCCGTTGGCTGCCGCTGTGGCCAAGATTCAGGGGCATCTCACAGGCAACGCCACACCTGCTCGGCAAGTGAACCCCGCACTCGAACCAAGATTAAGTGACTTCATTGAAGGGTTGATGAACAAATCGCCTGCAAAGAGGAGTGAGAGCGTTGATCGCTGGAGAGCATCATTCTTTGCCCCAGCGGCCTCAACTGTGACTTCGCAATCACTCGCGCAAGCAAAGCAGGAGTTGTTCACCGTTAGTCAGGCTCGCACGGGCACGTCGTCAAGTTCGCTACCATTTGAACTGACAAATCGTGGGGGACAACACGGAAGTTCTGGCTCCGTGAGCTTCGATCTTGATGATATTCCACTCGCACCTCATCCTAATGTACCGCAACTATCGGATTTGGATGTTCCCGTTTTTACGATCCAAAAATCCACGATAGGAACTGTTCCAGCCGCAGTGGCAACACCAGCACCAACGTTACGGAAGGTCGAGTTGCAGCCGATGATGCAGTTACCTGTGGCTGAAGCACCGGTGACGCCACAGCGGGGTACGGGCAAATCACAACTCAACGCAGTACCACTACCTGTGAATTTGAGTACCGGTAGTAAGTCATCCCTCTCCAAAGCGATTCGGCCAGTAGTCGTGATACCGCAGATGCCGATTCAACATGGTCGAGCATTCCGCACGGCAAGGTCGTTATTGTTCTGGAAGCAGAAGGCCGACACCGTTCAGTTGAGCATTTTTGGCCCACCAGAGATAGCCCCGGGTCAACGAGTCGAATTCCTTGTGTACGCCCACTTGCCCGAAGCTTTTGAAGGTGTGTCCACATTAGGCCGGGCTTTGCGTGGTGATGTTGAACTGTTGGGCACCGGGTATGTTGATGTGCAACTGCTGCGCAATTCCGAACTTGGCTTGCACTTGGCCCTTGAGAATGCCGGTGTTGCGAAGTCACTCCGAGAACTGGAGTGGGTTGGTCATACCAGCCCACGCAACTTTGAAGTGTTCGTACCGTGGGAAAGTCCAGCAGGTCTGGCATCCGGCGTGCTTTCTGCGGGGTTGAACAACGAACGCGTGGCCACGGTTGCATTACACTTCGTGGTGACACCGCGTGGGGTGTGATCTCACGCGGTGCTGCAACGCAATGGATTTGGGGTCGGCGTACCAAAGCCAAATCCTTGGCTCGGCTTGCGGTTCACTAAACCGCTGCGGTTGTCCGCGAAATGTTCTTGGGCCCAATGCCAATCCCAAGTGTTGGTATCGAGGTACCGCATGACCAACAGATTCTTCAACTCCTCGATCTCCGCATAACTCAACGTGTCGGTATCGTGGATGATTTTCTCGACACCAATGTTGCTGATGATGTCGGTATGCCAGCGGGTCAAGAGCTTGCGCCGAAGGCAAGCATCCGGCTTCGGGAAATGCAGCGTAAGATCGATGCGCCCTGGTCGGCGGAACGCCGGATCGATGAGTTCCACGGCACAGTTCGTGGTGAATACATACACCACGCCTTCATTCACTTTCAGACCATCGAGTGCAGAGAGGAAGACGGCCTGGTCGTCCGTCTCCTTCACCGTGGTGCGATCTCGGAGGGCGATGTCCATGTCGTCGAAGAAGATCACCCCACGCCCACCTGCTTGAAATAACTCACGTACCGCTTCTGCCGGGTTGCACTCTCGGCGGGCGGATTGATACTCATCGGGTGTCACGTTCTTGGTCGTCCAGCCGCGTTTGTCCGCTTCGCCTTCGATCCAGCGGCAGGCACTGGTCTTACCATTCCCCGGTGGGCCGGTAAGCAGCAATCCGCGTTTAGCCCGTCCGCCGTAGTTCTTGATGCGGGCGAGGTTTTCGGGCTCAAGGAAGCGAATGGTGTTCTGCCAGAGCACGTGTTCATGTGCTTCGGGCAACACTGGCCGTGCAACTTCCGTCTCTGGTTGACGCTTGAGTTCTAACGCCAAGCGATACAGCCTGGCGTAGTTGCTACGATCCACAATGAAGAGTTGTAGGCCGTGCGCATTTAACGAGGTGTCTGGCCCGAAGTGAACTCGAGCGAAGGTGATGCCACGCAAATGGTGCAAACGGAAGCCCGCCACGGTGCCCGGCCAGACACGCTTCCAATCGCGATCCCAATCGCGGATCAGTACACCGGCCAACGGATACACAGCGCCGCGAACCGAGTGGTTCAACAAGATGTTGGCAAAGTGATCCGCATCGAACGCAACCGGATCGGTCATGCGTGCTACGGCACCGACTTCGCGGAGGATCGTGGCATGATCTTTGGCCAAGGCTTCAAGTGGGGTATTCATGCACCGAGGGACACGAGGTATCAAGAGAGGTTCGCTGCATTGATTTTCAAGATGTCTACTCAGCTTGTGTGTCCGGATCGCTCATCAGCTCTTTCAACATCGACTTCGTATTCGTGAGAAAGCCACGGGTGATGAGGTAGTGCTCCGTGTCGGTGTACGCCACCTCCTTGATGCCATCCTTGCCGAAGTGGTGGATGACCGCGTCCGGGTAGGCCATGATGATCGGCGAGTGTGTTGCGATCACAAACTGACAGCCCTGTGTCACAAACTGATGCAGCAGGGCAAGGAACTCCAGTTGCCGGGTAGGTGACAGCGCGGCTTCCGGTTCGTCCATCAGGTACAGCCCGTGCCCACGAAAGCGGTTCTTGAATAAGGCGAAGAACGACTCGCCATGCGATTGCTCGTGGAGTGAAGTTCCACCATAGGAGTCGATTACGCCAAGGTTTTCAACTTCACTGGCCAAGTTGAAGTAGCTCTCTGCCCGAAGGAAGTATGTGTCGTCGTACTGGTTGCCCGACTTCGCCAGTCGCACCGCATCGCACAGATTCGAGTGCGAGGCACGTGTGGCGAAGTTGAAGTTGCGACCGCCGCCTTCCGGATTCATCCCGCATTGAATGGCGATCGCTTCAAGCAGTGTCGATTTGCCACTGCCGTTCTCGCCAACAAGGAACGTGACCTTCGGATGAAACTGCAACTTGGTGAGATGCTTTACCGCTGGCAGACAAAACGGGTAAACGGAGGCATCCTTCACCCGCTCCGGCAGTAACTCCAGATG
>JBBRME010000027.1:0-31627 GCA_038230995.1 Gemmatales bacterium | reverse complement strand
TCCGGGCCGGGCTAACACCGGACGCTCCTTTGGAGCTAAAAAACCCAAACCGGAACTGCTGCCGAAAAATCAGTGACAATCAGCTGTCAGCGAAGGAAGTTGCTTTTATGCTTTGCTTAGCGACGGGGGATCTCGTCTGCGAATCGAGTGATGTAATCCTTCAAAATCGTCACGCCATCCATGTTCATTGGCTCAGCGAGACGGCGGTACTCGTAGCCGTAACGAATGATGTAATTACCAGTGAAATCAACCACGACATCGGCGACCTTCCAAGTGCGACTGTGGGCTTCCCAGACCTTCCGAATCGGTTCGACAAGTCCGTGATATTTGCGACCGTGGATTGGATCGCCAGTATCGAACTTTTTCAATTCTTGACCATTCTGAACAATGAACAGGTTGATCGAGTCGCAGCAATCATCATCAAGCTCGATGTTGGCAACGAAGCGAACCCATTTCTCAGGGGCGAAGCCAGCCACATGGAGCACAAACGATTGCTCCGCCTGTAGTACTTGTGCGTTCATCGCCAACCCTCCGCTAGAGACAACTGACGAGTTCGGGATACGTGACTTCTTCGCACACCTCAGACGCGAACCCAAACCGGTCGCCAACACCAAACAGGTATGGTGCATTCATCCGCCACCATGATGCAGCATCCGGTGCTGTCTGGGTAAGGATTGCCAATGCTTCATCCGCCGGAACGGCGTACTGTCGCGAACTGTTCGGTCGGCCGGTTATCCGCCGCCACAACCTGCCGAGAATTCCAAGGGCCGATTTCCTGGACAACACCCCGTACCCAATTTCTTTGATTGGCCCATTGCCGTCTTCGGGAGCAAGCGGAAGAACTAGCCCGATCCATGCCTTGCGGATGTCCTCAGGAGCCTCTCCAGCCGGTAGTGCGACAATCTTAACTCGCATCTCAACTACACCCCCGCCATGGGTAGCTTCCTTCTGCCCAGGCCCTCAGCGTCTTTCGTCTTGGGGATGCGGTGCTGGTTGTTTGCCTCCCAGTCGGCCAGTTCCACCATCAACGCATCTACAATGTCCGCCTCGGCCACCCGGCGCACCATCTCGCCGTTGCGGAAGATCATCCCCTGCCCGTTGCCTGCGGCAATGCCGATGTCCGCTTCCTTCGCTTCGCCCGGCCCGTTGACCACGCAACCCAGCACACTGATCTTCACGGGCAGGCGTTTGCCTGCGAGGCGGACTTCCAGTTCGGCGATGATCTTTTCCAGGTCGATGGCCAAGCGGCCACAGGTTGGGCAGGCGATAAGTTCCGGTCGGCGCACTCGACGCTGCGTAGCTTGCAGGATGTCGAATGCGGCGGCGATCTCCGGCACTGGATCGCCCAGCAGACTGATGCGAACGGTATCGCCGATGCCATCCAACAGAATCGGCGATAGGCCCGTGGCACTCTTGGTCACGGCGTACGGCGGCTTGCCAGCTTCAGTGATGCCGATGTGCGTGGGGTAGTCGGCCAGCTTGGCGTACAACCGATAGGCTTCGACTGCCACCAGCACGTCGCTGCTTTTCAGTGACACCACGATGTCGCGGTAGCCTTCGCTCTCGGCAATCTCCAAGTACCGCAGGCAACTCTCTACCATGGCAGGCGGACAGGGGAACTCGTATTTCTCGCAGAGGTCGCGTTCCAGGCTCCCGGCATTCACGCCGATCCGCATGGGGATGCCTTTGTCCTTGGCCTTGCTCACCACCTGACGGAAGCGATCAATCGAGCCGATGTTGCCCGGATTGATGCGGATCTTGTCGACCGGGTGGTCGAGCGCCGCGAGGGCCATCTTGTAGTCAAAGTGAATATCGCAGATGAGCGGAATGCCGATGCGTTCGCGGATGAGGCTGAGGGCCCCGGCATCTTCGGGCTTGGGCACCGTCACGCGGACGACTTCACACCCGGCTTCTTCAAGGGCAAGGATTTGCTTGACCGTGGCGTCCACGTCGAAGGTGTCCGTGGTGGTCATGCTCTGCACCCAGATGGGGTTATCCCCACCGAACACCAGCGAGCCGACCTTCACTTCGCGGGTCTTGTGGCGGGGCTTCCCGGGTACCTTCTGAGCCGTTTCCAAGATCGACAGATCAAAACGCGACATACCACCGTCTCCCGTGAATCTTCACTCAGTCAGAATAGCTCAGCAGGTCATTCGCGGGCAGGTGAACTGTATTGCGACTGGATCAGATACATTCCCAGGCCGCTGGCCTGGGCTACTCTGTCACGGGCCGTTGGCCCTGAAATCCTTAAGGCCCAAAGGGCCGAGACAAGGTAGCCTTGGTCAAAGGCCTAGGGACCGTTTTAATCCACAAAGCAAAACTCATTCGACAGCAGCAGCACCTGGGCGAGTTGTTCCCATGCGGAGAATTGAGTTGTGGTTGGCATCTCGCCTTGTGGGCGTAGCAAGAACTGCAGTGCCACTTCACGTTCGGCTGACGTGGGGTTTCGACTCAACACCACGCGATAAAGTGCGGTCAGTTTCTTCTCATCGCCTTCGGCTTTGGTCATCTCTACTCGGTTCACCGTGGCCTTCACCGCCTGGGCCATGAACGGACTGTTCATCAGGAACAACGACTGCTGCGGAACGGTGGTCTGGAAACGTTGCGGGGTGTGTTGCTCTGGCGAAGCGAAGTCGAACGCTCGGAACGTACCCGGCAGATTCTGGCGATCCACAGAACCGTAAACCGAGCGACGCAGTGAAAACGGCGGCTTGAACAGATTCACGCTTCGGCCAGCATTCGTGCGGTCGAGTTGACCCGAAACTGCTAACGCCGAATCACGCAGAGCTTCACAGTCGTGCCGGGTCAGATTCTGGTGACTCAATAAGCGATTCTCTGGATCAACACCTCGAGCCGTATCACTGACCTTGCTGCTCTGCTGATACACAGCACTCAGCAGGATGCGTTTGTGCAGTTTCTTGAGGCTCCAGCCGTCTTCATTGACAAAACGCAGGGCCAACCAGTCGAGCAGTTCCGGATGCGTTGGAGCTTCGCTCCGCACGCCGAAGTCGCTGGGTGTTCGTACCAGGCCCTGGCCGAAGTGCCACATCCAGACACGGTTGACCAGCACGCGTGCCGTGAGTGGGTTGTCCTTCGAGGCAATGCCCTTGGCCAGTTCGAGCCGCCCACTGCCGTCCTTGAACTTCTCGGCGTTCGCTGTCGCAACCACACCGGGCATCTTGCGCGGGGCCACCGGGCCGGGGTTGCCGGGGTTGCCGCGCAGGAACACCACGTGGTCGCCAGCTTTGGCGTTGTCAACCATCACCATGGCGTGCGGTGGGGCATCCGGCGATTTGGCTTTAAACTTATCCACTTCGTTCTGCTTCTTGCGTAGCAGTTCGCGTTCGCCTTGGTTCAGCTTGGCCTTCTCGACATTGGCGATTCCGGCGAAGCCACCGGCTACCACAGCAAAGTCTCGCCGTTTGCCAGCGTTGATCTTCTCGCGTTCGTCCGCAACCACTTTCTCCAGCTTGGCCAGGTCCGTGGTGTACTTTGCGCTCGCAGCCTTGTCGCCGATCATCGGTAGGTCTTTTGGTTCGTTGCTGCTAGAGAACACCCCGTAAATCCCGTAATAGTCTGCGGTCGGGATTGGGTCAAACTTGTGATCGTGGCAGCGGGCGCAAGTCACGCTCAGGCCCATCAGCCCACGTGTCACTACATCAATTCGATCATCAGTAATGTCGTGGATGTTGTTGCTAAAGCGTCGGCCCACGGTCAGAAAACCCATCGCTGCGAGAATCGATTTATCTGGGCTGTTGAGTTTATCCGCTGCGATTTGTTCACGGATGAACTGATCGTATGGCACGTCGTTGTTGATGCTGCGGACGACGTAGTCGCGGTACGTGTAGGCATACGGGTAGTTCAAATCTTCGGTGAACACGTAGCCCTTGGTGTCCGCGTACCTTGCTACGTCGAGCCAGTGTCGGCCCCAACGTTCGCCGTAGTGCGGACTGGCCAACAGTCTGTCGATCAGTTGTTCCGTGGCGTTGGGGGAAGTGTCCTTATCGAAGGCATCCAGTTCCTCAGCGGTCGGTGGCAAACCAAGGAGGTCGAAGAAGAGCCGACGGCCAAGAGTGCGCCGATCCGCTTGTGGGGACAGTGACAACGCCTTGTCACTCAACTTCGCGGAGATGAAGCCATCTATAGGGTTGCTGGACTTGCTAGCAGGTACCGGCTGTTCCTTCATCGGCTGGAAGGCCCAGTGTTTCTTGGCATCAACGACAGTATTCGCCTTAGTGCTCGGTGCAAAGTACGCACCGGTCTGTACCCAGGCTTCAAGCGTCTTCACGTCTTCGGGCTTCAGTGGGTTGTCCGGCGGCATGGCTTCGTCGTTCTTCACGCGACGCACCGCCAAGATCAATTTGCTCTTCTCCGGTTGGCCTGGCACCACCACCGGCCCAGCATCGCCACCTTTGGTTAAGCCTTCCAATGTGTCCAGTCGCAATCCCGCTTGGCTCTTCTTCTCGCCGTGGCACTTCGTGCAATTCTCCAGCAGCAGCGGGCGCACCTTCTTCTCGAAGAAGTCCACTTGTTCCGCTGTGGGCTTGGCCGGTTCGGCAGCCCACAGCGAACAAGGTAGCAGCAAGAGAAAAAGAAGCGTTCGCATCATCACCTCGTTCAGAGTTCCAAAACCTTCTTCATGCGGTCGTAGACTTCCGTCAGCCATTTCTCGTCGCCGCCGCCCACTTCTGCGGTGGCCCATCCATCGTAGGCGAGTTCGTTCAGCACTTTCACCACTTCGGGCCAGTCTTCCGTGCCTTCGCCGATCTTGACGTTGAAGCCCTTCCAGTCGTCCTTGGCTTCCTTGGCCTTGTCCCAGTTGTAGCCCTTGAAGTCGAACTTCACGAGCCGCTTGCCCAGCTTGCGAATCCACTCACTCGATGGCACGCCGTACTTCACCATGTTGGAGATGTCGAAGTACGCCCCGACGTATTCGCTCTTGAACTGATCGACGTAATCGATCAACTGCTGCGGCTTGGTGATGAAATTGTTCCACACGGTCTCGATGGCGATCTTGATCTTCAACTTCTCGGCCAGTGGCAGGGCCTTCTTCACTTCGGCGGTGCTGCGTTCCCAACATTCTTCATACGTGGCGTCTTTATTCACCACACCGGGCACCAGTAGCACGTTGTCAGCACCCACTTTTTTGGCATCGTTCAATGCACCTTCGAGTGCCTTCAGTCCCTTGGCCCGCACTTCTTCCTTTGGGCTGCTCAGGGTGTCGTTCCAATGCACGGAATCGATCACTCCGTGAACGAGAATGCCGGTCTCTTTGGTTGCGGCAACCACTTCGTCGAGCTTGAGGTTGCTCGGCGAGTCGATCTCCACACCTGCGAAGCCGATCTTCTTCACGAGGTTGAACTTATCAACGACGCTGCCCTTGCCGCCGATCATGCCGTACTTCACGGCGAGGCGAATCTTGGATTTCGCCTTGGGTGCTGGGGCAGCGAACAACGGAGAAGCCGCCAGTACTGCACTGGTGGCAAGGAATGTTCGACGAGTGGTCATGGGAGGGGATTCCGTGAGTGCTTAAAGAGTTCTCCGCTCACTCCGTGAGCGGATCAAAAAGACCGCTCACGGAGTGAGCGGAGAACCTACAAAACCCGGCTAACGGTTACGCGAACTTGTACTTGCCAGGTGTTGGCACATCAAACTTCGGTGGGACGGTGTCGAAAGAGTACGTTGCGGGTTGCAGGTTCTGCTTCGATTCCAGCATCTGCTTCCACGTAATGCGTTGACCCGAGTACGCCGCTTCGCGGCCCATGATGCCCATGAGCGTGCTATACGCCGAGACTTCACCATCGTTGATGGCTTTGCCATTCCGAATGGAATCAAACAGCTCCACGTGCTCTTGTATGTACGCCTTGCCAAGGTCGTGCTTGCCTTTGTGCTGCCACATGGCTCCACTGGTCGGCTTAACGATGTGATCCATGAGTTCCGCTGTCCCCTTGGTGCCGTAGACGAAGTCTTTGACTCCGCCACTACACCCCGAAACTTGCCGACACTGGCTGAAGACCTTGGAGCCGTTTGCGTACTCGTACACCACCGTGAAGTGGTCGTAGATGTGGCCGTACTTTTTGTCGGTTCGTGTTTGGCGACCACCCATGCCTGTAGCGGCAATCGGGAGGGCACCATTCATCAGCCAGGCAGCTTTGTCGATGCTGTGGATATGTTGTTCCACCAGGAAGTCGCCGGACAACCATGTGTAGTAGTACCAGTTGCGCAGTTGGTACGACATCGGGCTGTCGTCCTCGTGGCCGCGGTACCAGAGGTCTCCAGTGAGGTACGTCGTGTGCACCGTTTGCACATCACCAATGACGTTATCCTGGATACGCTTCATCGTTTCGCGTTTGAACGAGTCGTACCGGTAGCAGAATCCACTCACCAAGCTCAGCTTCTTTTCCTTGGCCTTCTTCACGCTGTCCAAAACCGAGCGTACGCCGGTGCCATCGGTGGCGTGCGGCTTCTCCATGAAGATGTGCTTGCTCTTGTCCACGGCATACGCCAGGTGAAGCGGACGGAACCCCGGCGAGGTACACAGAAGCACCACATCCACGTCGCTATCGATCAGTTGTTTGTAACCATCGAAGCCGGTGTACTGGCGTTCCTTGGGCACATCAATGCGGTCGGCATAGCTGGCTTTGAGTTCGTTGAGCTTGGCGGTCAGGCGATCTTCGAACACATCGCACAGGGCAACGAGCTTGATATTCTTGTCGGCAGTCAAAGCATCCACCACCGCGCCACCCCCACGGCCCCCGCAGCCAATAAGGCCGATCTTCAACATCTTCTCGTTCCCGGCAGCGTGAACGGCCGGTGTCGCGCTCATCAGCACCGTGCCAGCTGTGGCCAGTGCCGATGTTTGCAGGAACGCTCGGCGCGATGGAGAGGGTTTCGCCATGAGTCAACCTCGTGTTATGTGAAGCCGTGCCAGAACGCACGCGGTAGGTAGCACTATTGTGTCGAGAAGTAGGCGAGAAAGCAAGTGTGTGGAGCTGGCGAGGGTGTTCAACTCAAGTTATCAGCGCGATGCAATCAAGTGAGTTCATGTTCACGCTCGATTGCATCTCGCGGCTAACAACCCTTTCCCTATCTTTCCGGTACGAACTGTTTTGACTTTCTCTCTCGATTGGAGCTTTCCATGTTTCGGCTCGATGGCAAAGTGGCCGTGGTCACAGGTGGTGGGCAAGGTATTGGCGAAGCGATCTGTCGGCGGTTGGCCGGTGCTGGCGCAAAAGTCGGTGTGTTCGACATGAACGCAGACAACGCCACCCGCGTTGCGAAGGACATCGGTGGTGTACCGATGGTGGGCGACCTGACCAAGGAGGCCGACCTAGAGCGAGTCTTCGCCGAAGTGACCAAGGCCGCCGGACCGGTGGACATCCTGGTAAACAACGCCGGGGTGGCCAGCCGCAAGGGCCGCGATGTGCCGATTTGGGAGAGTGTGCGAGAAGACTGGGAATACGTGATGGGTATCAATGTCACCGGACTCGTGCTGTGCTGCAAAGCCGTGCTGCCTGCGATGATTGAGCGGAAGTATGGCCGCATCATCAACATCGCCAGCATCGCGGGCAAAGAAGGCAATCCGAAGATGGGGCCGTACTCCGCGAGCAAAGCGGCGGTGATTGCCCTGACGAAATCACTGAGCAAGGAACTCGTGGGCAAAGGCGACATCTGCGTGAACAGTGTGTCTCCAGCCGTGATCCAAACGCCGATTCTGGAGCAACTCAGCCAAGACCAGATCAACATGATGCTCAGCAAGATCCCGCTGGGCCGCACCGGCAAGCCGGACGAAGTGGCCGCACTCGTTCACTTCCTCAGTAGTGCCGATTGCAGCTTCACCACGGGCTTCTGCTTCGACATCTCCGGTGGCCGAGCCACGTATTGATCCATCGGCAGACTGAACACTTTCTTGTCGATTGAGCGGGCGACCTGAACAGGGCCGCCCGTTTTCGTTGATCCATCCCAGCAACGACCAGTACGAATTTTCCAAAAGGCAATTGACATGCGTTGTACATCGTATAACTTTGTTGTATCACGTTGTTTTACTTTGTTCCATGGTGTACTTGTCATGACCAAGCGTAACGGTTTTACACTGATCGAGCTGTTGGTGGTCATCGCCATCATCGCCATCCTGATTGGCCTGCTGCTGCCGGCCGTGCAGAAAGTACGTGAGGCGGCCGCCCGCCTCAGCAGTAGCAACAACCTGAAGCAACTCGGTCTCGCACTGCACAACTACGAAAGCAGTCGCCAACGCTTCCCTGGCATGGCGTCGGCTGGTGCTACCAATGCCACGTCGTTCGGTTACTCGGTCCATGCCCAGTTGCTGCCGTTCATCGAACAGGAAACCATGGGCCGTCAGCTTGACTTGAACATGCCCTTGTTTGTTGGCACCTTTCCTACGCCGAGCTTCCAACTGAATCCGGTTCTTGCTCAACTGGCAAACACACCCGTGAAAACGTTCCTCTGCCCAGCCGACAGTCAGAGCCCGTTCATCACTACGAACAGCGGTGGCGGCTCGCATGCGGCGACCAACTACGTCGTTTGTGTTGGCTCCGGCCGAGCTGGCCCTGGTGGGAATTCCCCCAACGGCTACGACACCCGATTTGCATCGGATGGCATGTTCTACTACGGGCCGGGTTGCACCGTAACCGAGATCACCGACGGCACCAGTAACACGTTGTTCATGTCGCAAAGCTTAATCGGCCTGAACATGACCATCACCAAAGCCGCCAGCGCCCTGACCGTGAACGAACGCCAACGGATGACCGGCAACGTTCCCGGTCGCGGATTGTTTACCGGCTCGGCTGGCGCCAACCCTGGCTTCGGTGCCAGCCCAGCCATCACCGCAGCAGACATCAACACGGTCACAAGCTGGCGTGGCACCCGTGGTGGATCGTGGATTTGGGGTAACGCCACGGCCAACGGGTTCACTACAGCCCTCACCCCGAACGCACCCATTCCGGACATGACCGCCCATGGCATGGGCTGGCTGAGTGCTCGCAGTAACTTCGCAGGCGGGGTGAATGTGTGCCTGGGTGATGGCAGTGTGAAGTTCGTTCGCAACTCCGTTGACATCGCTACATGGCAAGGCATGGCCACGCGGGCTGGTGGTGAAGTGCTGGGCGACTTCTAAACTGAATGAACAATCAACCGGAGATCTCGTGATGTGGAGTTCCTTGCTTCTTGGTTCCATCTTGGCGGCTGCACCCGCGGAAGCCGTGGTCTCGTGGGATAGCTTCCGGGGCAATGCATCCGGGCAAGCCACGGTGAAAAACCTGCCAACGAGTTGGTCTCCCAAAGAGAACATCTCGTGGCGAGTGACGACGCCGGGTTATGGGCAATCTTCGCCAGTCGTGTGGACGGACAACATCTACGTCACCAGCATTGAAGGCGAACTGAAAGAGAAACTGCACGTTACCTGCGTGAGCCTGGCAACAGGCAAGCAACTCTGGACGAAATCGTTCGAGGCCGCCCAGAAGGGCAAGAACAACCCGATGATGAGCCGGGCGGCTGGTACCCCGGTGGTGGATGCGGCTGGCGTGTACGCTAGCTTCGAGAGTGGCAACGTGATTGCGTTGGATCACGAAGGCAAGCTCCGCTGGGAACGCAAACTCGGCGATGTCGTCGGTGAACTCAAGAACAACCACGGTCTGGGTAGCTCACCAACCCAAACCGCGGACGATGTCATCGTGCTGGTTGATCATCAGGGGCCAGGCAAGTTGTTTGCCCTGGATAAGGCAACAGGCAAAGACCACTGGGCCACGGATCGCACAGCTCGCTCCTCCTGGACCAGCCCCATCGTGGTCGAGCACAAAACGGGTCAGCAGATCGTCATCAGTAGCGGTGGTACCGTCACGGGGTACGACGCCAAAACCGGCAAGCAACGCTGGGAGAAAGAGGGCATCGTCGGCAATAGTATCCCTTCAGCCACGGCAATCGGCTCGAACATCCTGATAGCTGCAAGCGAAAATCGTATGAAGCCTGATGCGGAAGGAACCTCCAAGTCGAATTGTTGCTTGAAACTGACCGAGGACGGGAACGGTGTGGAAACGCTTTGGGCTGCAAAGAAGCTGGCCGCAGGCACAGCTAGTCCGGTTGTCATGAACGGCTTTGCTTACTACGTGGACAAGAGCGCTCTGGTGGTATGCGTGGATGCCACCACTGGCGAAGAGAAGTACCGCGAACGCTTGGATCAACTGCCTTGGGCTTCACCAGTAGTAACGAAGGAAGCGATCTACTTCTTTGGCAAGGACGGCGCTACAACGGTGCTCAAACCCGGTGCCAGCTACGAAAAGATCAGCACGAGCTTGTTGTGGAGTGCTGAAGATTCCGCCGCCCGCAAGGAAGCCGCGAAGAAAGCACAACCGCCAGCACCAACTCGACCAGAAGGCGCACCCCGCGCTGGTGGTGGCGAAGGTGCAGTTGCATCTGCCCTTGGCGATGTGCTGTACGGTGTCGCTGCGGTGGATGGAGTACTCTTGCTTCGCACGGGTACGGAGCTCTTCTGCATCAAGAAGAAATAAACTGCCCAATACTGACAACGCCATGTCGCATCCGATGAGGAAACCGTGAGTGTTTATCTCGTGACATGAACCCCGTCGCTCTGGACTCCTGATTGAGTAAGATTGTGAGAGCAAGTGCTTTACGGGGTGGTGCATGGGCGATTGGCTTCAATGTGATTGTGGATCACAACAAGATCGTTCATCGTTGGCCTCCATGCCGGTGCCAACGTGTTCAGCGTGCGGCCGCGTGCTCATGGATGGCAGTTTGAATTCGCTTCAAGCCCAAACCATTGCCTACAGCAAACCTGCGGAACATGTCTTTAAAGTGTCACTTGGCTCGAAGATGTCGATCCCGAATGTGCCGGGGTACGACATCCAGCGCGAACTTGGTCGCGGTGGCATGGGCGTGGTCTATCAGGCCCGTGAGATAGCTCTCAACCGCACCGTTGCGCTCAAGATGATCCTGACCGGTGCCCAAGCTTCCGATCAGGAACGGGCACGATTCATGAAAGAAGCCGAGGCCGTGGCCTCGCTCCAGCACCCCGGCATTGTGCAGATCTTCCACATTGGTGAATACGAAGGGCTTCCGTTTCTCACGCTCGAATATGTGAGTGGCGGCAGCCTCGCTCAACGGCTCAACGCCGACGAAGTCATGCGACCCATGGACGCGGCCGTGCTGATCGAAACGCTGGCACGCACCATGCAGTACGCCCATGAGCAAGGTGTCATCCACCGCGATTTAAAGCCTGCGAACATCCTCATGGGGCAGGCCGAAGGCACCGGCTCAAGTGCGACTTCCCCATCGCCCACGCCGCGCGAGGTGTGCAAGATCTCGGACTTCGGGTTGGCCAAGAAGCTCGATGAAACCATTGCCATGGGCGGGGGTACGCGCACGGGGGCCGTACTAGGTACGCCAAGCTACATCTCGCCAGAGCAGGCAGCGGGTAAATCGTCTGAAGTCACGGCTCGCAGCGATGTCTATTCCCTCGGGGCGATCTTGTACGAACTGCTGGTCGGTCGTCCGCCGTTCCGGGCTGACACGCCGATGGAAACGATCATGCAGGTGCTCAAAGAAGAGCCCGTAGCACCAACGAAATTACAACCGAAACTGCCACGTGATCTCGAAACCATCTGCCTCACTTGTCTGGAGAAAGACCCAGCCCGGCGGTATTCCTCGGCCCTAGCTCTAGCCGACGACCTTGCAAGGTTCCAACGTGGGGAGCCGATTCTGGCACGGCCGAGTTCGTCCATTCAGCGCGGGTGGAAATGGGCACAGCGGCACCCGGCCCTCGCGGCCTTTGGCCTCACGGCCTTGATTGCAACCGTTGCTTTTATTTTCGTTCTTCTTCAAACCAACAAGAAGCTCACGGATCTCTATCAGTTAGCCGAGGATCGCGCAAACACCGCCAACGAGCAGAAAGTCCTTGCTGATCAACTGGCCACGCAACGTAAAGAGATCCTCGAAACGCTGCGCGAAGAAGCGGAGCGGAACCGACGGAGCATCTATGCCCTGCAACTGGCACAAGTCGCGAACGTCGTCGAGCAGGATCCAACGAAAGCCGAAGCCTTGTTAAGTGATGCGGCCAAGTGCCCGACCGACTTGCGCGACTTCTCCTGGCACTACCTGCTCAGGTTATGTCACCGCGAAGAACGCATTTATGATTTGCACCGCCGGCGCGTTGAACGAGTCACAGCTTCACCGGATGGCCTACTTGTAGCCACAGGTGACGCCGGTGGTGTGGTGCGGCTCTGGCATCCGTGGACACAAGTGCCTGTGGCGATCCTCATGGCAAGCGGTGGGGCAATCCGCGGGCTAAAGTTCACACCCGATGGCAGTCACGTTGCAACGCTGACCGAAGATGGTACCTTGCAACTTTGGCCCATCCCGGCGGCGTATCTCGATTTCGTGCGGAAGTCTGTGAGCTACATCGGCGAACGGCAACCAGAGTGGACGAAACCGCTCCTTCGTGGTATGCCGCTGGTTACTGCTTTGCAACCATCCATCACTATGAAGGCATTCCGTCATCGTGGCGGTGGGCTGGATTTTTCTACGGATGGCCGCTGGTTGCTTGCTGGCGGGGCAGATCAGGAACGAGCGGAAGGTCAGCTCGAAGGCATCACGAAGTTGTGGGACACCACCCAGTTTTATCAGCCACTCAGCATCGGTATTCTCACGGGTGTCACCGGCCCGGCACTGCAACGATACTCGAGTTCCAAATCGATAGAACCTGTGCGGCTCTTCGATGGCCAACTTCAACCAATCTCGGCGGTGGCGATGTCTCCGGATCAGCAGTGGATCGCCACAGGGGGCGAAGACGCGGGGGTTGTGCTCATTTCGATGAAGCCCAACACAAAGCCCATCTCGTTGCGTAAGCACGGTGGCCCCATACGTGGGTTGGCCTTTTCGCCGGATAGCACTCTTTTGGCCACAACCGACAATGGCGAAAGCTCCATCGTGGTGGTCTGGGATCTCACAAAACGTCGGCCCTTGGAACGCCGCAAGCTCATCGGGCATACTTCGCCAATTACCGCACTGGCTTTCTCGACCGATGGCCGCACACTCATTTCGGCTGGCTCAGCGAAGGGCGACTCGAATGTCCGCCTGTGGGATGTCTTCACTGGCCAGCAAATAGCCCGCTTGAGCGGACATAACGACAGCATCAACGGTGTAGTCGGCTTGCCGGATGGCAAAAGCTTTGTCTCGGCTTCATCCGATGGCACAGCCCGCGTGTGGCAAAATACCCTTCGCCCTGCTGATGTTGCAAAGCTGCAGGATGAAACGATGCAGCGTGTTGTAAAGGCCACGCTCTCAAACGCTGGCGACTTCATGGCCTGGGCCACCAACGAAGGAACCGTGCACACAAGCATGGTTCGTGACACGTTTTCTGCAGGCCGCGTGCAAGGCCGCGCGCCGTTTACACTAGAATCGCTACCTCCTAGCAACACAATTTTTGAAGTCCATTCACTCGCCATTTCGAATGACGGCCAACACATTGCAGCAGGCACCAGTATGGGTTTGGCCGTGTGGGACATCCGCAAAGTTCTGGCTCCGATCAACGGGCTGCCGCCTGCGGTGCGCGTCAAATGGTTGATTTCTCACGTGCCAGTCAAGGCCGTGCGGTACACGGCAAACAGCACTCAACTGGTGGTTGTAGCCGGGGATCAACTTCGCCGCTTCCGTTCACAAGATCATCAGGAATCCACGCCTGGCCAGTACCACGATCTACCAGTAGGTGATGCAATCGATTTGCTTGAAGTATCGCCGGATGGAAATACCGTGATCGTGCCATCGGGGCAAGTACTCACTCTGCTCAACTCCACTTCAAAATCAACAGTGAAAGTTGACAGCCCGACATCGCTAGATGTGTGCTGGGAGACGAACCGTATGGTGGTAACACAGCGCGATCAGAAAACACTGACATGGTCCATCAACCGGGACTCTGCAACTTTTGGCGATGAAACAACTTTGGATTTGCCGTGCGATTTCGCCCGTTTCACCCACGATGGGCAAACATTAGTGGCCGTCATCGGTGGGCACGATATGGCGTTGTTCGATCCATTGACGGGGCAAGAGCGTGCCATTTTGCTAGGACATGCGGATCGTATTGTGGGACTTGGGATGCTGCCAAGAGACGCCGGTTTGGTCTCGTTCGGGCAAGATGGTGTAGCCAGACGTTGGAACGCGCCGAGAAATCGGTTGCAGGATAGTGGCCCACCAACGCCAAGGGGCGGCAGGCCGAATCGACCCAACGCCCCGCTGAGACAGCTCTGATCTGTTACTTGTTTACTTCTTCACTTCAGGCTTCTTCACTTCTTCCTTCTTGCTGGCTTCGTACGTCACTTTGTGGATGTACAAGTTGGCGTCGTACTCGCCTTCCTTGAACTCGTCGTTCAGGAACTCGATCTCGATTTTTTGTTTACCCTTCTTCAAGTCGGCCTTGAAGGTGTACTCCTTCGCTTCGTTCTGCTTGATTTCGAACGACTTTTCGATCTCGACCCCACCGATGGTGAGTTTGAATTTGGCGCGATCCTTCTGGGCCATATCGCCGGAGACTTCGAGGTTGAACTTGAAGGTGCCGTCTTCCTTCGCTTCCACTTCCGCCGTGGCCACAGCCACGACGTACATGAAAATCTTTTCGCCGTCGTCACTGACGCCAGCCAATGTGTCTGATCCCTCGAACTTCGGCTTCACTTTGAAGTCCTTCAACTTGATCTCTGTGGCATCGGCCAGTGCCAAACCTGAAACGAACAACACGGCACAAACGGCTAACATCCATCGTCGCATGGGAGAGTCCTCGGAACTTGCGAAACCTGATGCGGCGTAGGGTCATGGGTGACCTCGGAGAACACCGCAAATCCATCTTAGCAAGCGGGTCGATCAACCGCCAATGGAGTGCATTGTGCGGAGCGGCTTAATAAACTTGGCTGAATTGATCTCGTGCCCCTCCCACTTGGAACGCACGCAGTCCTGCAGGGCCGCAACGATCAGTTCTTCTTCCATGGGCTGACGGCGCAGCAACGGTTTGATGTCGATCTCGTTCAGCGAGAACAGACAGTTGCGCAGCTTACCTTCGGCAGTGAGACGAAGCCGATTGCACTTCGTGCAGAAGGGCCGAGTTACGGAAGCGATGATGCCCACCGTGCCTCGGCCATCGAGATACTCGAACTCCGTTGCGGGGGCGTTTGGATCGAAGTTGCTGGCTGGCCGCAACGGAGCGACTTGCGATTCCAACAGTTCAAGAATTTCGTGAGCGGCGAAAAGCTTGTTCCGCTCCCACTCCTCCGCACCAATCGGCATGTACTCGATGAAGCGGAGTTCGATGCCGCGATCGCGGCAGTAGTGCGCAAGCGGTGCGGCATCGTGCTCGATCATCCCGCGGATGGCCACGGCGTTGATCTTGATGTTGGTGAAGCCGACACGTTGAGCTTCGGCGATTCCTTCCAGTACCGGCCCGAGTGCTTTGCGCCGTGTGAGTTGCTCGAATCGATCTTCGTCGAGAGTATCGAGCGAAATGTTCAGGCGGGTCAGCCCGGCATCCTTCAAGGCTTGGGCTTGTTGGGCCAGCAGTACGGCGTTGGTGGTCAGGCCAATATCGATCAGCCCTTCAATGGTAACTAGCTGTTCAACGAGCTTGGGCAAGTCTCGCCGAAGCAGCGGTTCCCCACCGGTCAGGCGAACCTTGTTGATGCCCTGCCCCACGGCCACACGCACCACCGTTGCCATCTCCTCGAAGCTGAGCAACTCGGCACGGTCCAGAAACGTCACGTCTTCCGGCATGCAATAGGTGCAGCGCAAGTTGCAACGATCCGTCACGCTGATGCGCAGGTTGTTGTGAACACGGCCGAAGGTGTCGATGAGCACGGTTACTTCGCAGGTGGTATGGGTGGAGTGTGGATGAGGAGTTGGGTACCGGTGCCGACCTCGCCTTTGAACTCGAGAGTGTGTTTCTCGTTCTTCAAGTCCGAGACAACGGGCCTACGTAGCTCCCGCTTGTTCCCGGCAGCATTGATGGCTAGATGATCTGTGCCCAGGAAAACGCTGTCAAACTGTCCCACGACTTCTGTTGGAATGGTATTCGTTCCCGCCAACTTTAAGGCATATTCGACGTTCCATTGCTCCGTTTGAATGGTGAAGGCACCGGATAACGCAGTGAAGGGTTTGTCGGTCGTTCCTGAGCCTTCATCAACAAACTTGTCATCGGCAGAGATTTTTCGCAGCCGCTTCATCGCATCCTGGATCGTTCGTGGTGTGCCTGGTTCCTTGTAATACTTCACTGTGAACGCATGTACCTTCGGCTTGTCGGTGGGCGATAACGTCACGATCCATGATCCCTGCTTCAATGTTTTTGCTGGTGTAAATCCAGCGACAATCGGCCACTTGCCGCCGGGCTTCTGTTGCATCCGCGTGAAGCCCCAGCAACCCGCTGACTCACTCGGTGTTTTTCCATCAATCTCAACTACAAAATCGAGTTTCTGATCGACGAGAATCATCTCCGCAGCAACACCCGTGAAATTGATTGGCTTCCCCGCTTCGACATCCACCATGCTCCGCCACGCCTCCGCTGGTATGGTCATACACTCCGGATCGTACCGCAGGCTGGCCTTCACGCACTCGGCCATCAAGAACTCGCCGTGGGCATTGAGGTGCACGCTATCCTTGAGTAGAGCCTTGGGCTCGAGATTGTTTTCCTTCAGGTAGTGCTTCCACATCGCCCGTTGGTCGCAAATAGCGGCCTGATACTTCTTGGCCACTTCCGGCAAGTGCTTGTGGTTCATGAAGGCGTCCCAGATCTTGCCGTTCGGCTTCAGCTTCTTCGCATCGGTCTCCTCGGTGAAGTCGGCAGGCTTGGTCACGTGATCGGTCTGGATCAGGATCTCTGCCGAGGTGCGTTCGCGTGTCCTGCGGATGATGTCTTCGTAAGTGTTGTGCGCACCATACACGTGGAAGATCAGCAGATCGGGCATGAACGGGTACAGGTCGGTCTCTGCGGTATGAACCAACATCTGCGAAGCATAACCCGCCAAGGCGCGATTCTCCGCATCGATACGCGCCGTCGGGAACCGTTCCTTCAAATCCTTCAGCACCAAGTCCGTCCACTTCTGTTCCGTAATCGACTGACCATAGAAGAGAATGCGAACGGTGTTGGGCTTTTCCTTCGTACTCGTTGCCAGTGCTTTCATGGTGCGTTGCACCAGTGGCGAAGGTATGCCATGGTCGTACTTGAGTGCCGGGTAATCGGCAGCAGAAGCAACACTGGCCAGCAACAGGATGGCAAGACATCGCATCATCGACTGGCTCCACTGGTGGGATCAATCAAGCCTTCCGTTGGGCTGCTAGCGCTGGCATAAAGCTTCTTCGGGATACGACCTGCGAGGTACGCCAGCCGCCCGGCTTCGGTGGCCAGTCGCATGGCGTGGGCCATCTTCAACGGGTCAGTCGCACTGGCAATCGCGGTGTTCAGTAACACGCCATCACAGCCGAGTTCCATGGCATAGCTCACGTCACTCGCGGTGCCAACACCTGCATCCACAATCACTGGGTACGTCGGGTCGTTCTCCTTGAGATACTCCAAACAGATGCGGATGTTGTTGGCATTGAGGATGCCCTGCCCCGAGCCAATCGGGCTACCCGCTGGCATCACGCAGGCCGCCCCGGCACTCTTTAAACGCTTGGCCAGTACCGGATCATCCGAGGTGTACACCAACACCGTGAAGCCTTCCTTCACCAGTTGTTCCGTGGCCTTGAGTGTGTCGATGGGATCGGGCAGCAGCGTCCGCTTGTCGGCTAGACATTCGAGCTTCACCCAGTTGGCACCGGGGTTCTCCAGGTTGCTGAGTAGTTCACGTGCCAGCCGAGCATGGCGAATCGCATCCTCGGCGCTGAAGCACCCTGCCGTGTTCGGCAGGATGGTCAGCTTCTTGAGATCGAGATGATCCAGAATGTTCTGCCCTTGTGCATTCACCAAGCGTTCACGGCGGACAGCAACCGTGGTCACATCACACCCGCTGGCCTCCATGCACTGCTGCATGAGAGCATAACTGCTGTACTTGCCGGTGCCTGTGAACAAGCGCGATGCAAACTCGAAGCTGCCGATCTTCAGCGGATGATCCGTCATTTCAACCACCACCTACAAAGGTCACGATTTCGATCCGGTTGCCGGGTTGCAACATGGTGCTGCCATGCTCAGTGCGCGGCACCACCTGCTCGTTCAATTCTACGGCCAGGGTCTTGGGTGAGAGTTGAAGGATTTCAAGAAGTGCACCGATGCTGCAGCCTGGTGGTACTTCGCGTTCCTGCGAATTAACTTTGATGAACATCACGAATCGACTCCTAGCGAATCCGAAGTACCCGGCAGGTTTCCTCATAACTGGTTTCGAGTGGGAGCTTGATGCTCACGTCGTAGCGCAACCAGATCGGCAACGTCGGTAGTAGTTGATCGATCACCATCGGATAGAACCAGACGTCCAGCAACTCTCGACCCTTCGGTGGCATCCGGCTTTTCAATGTCACCGCGTACAGGTGCGGCGGAATCTCCCCAAGTTTGGGATCGCTGCGACCGATCCTGGTGAGGATCTCAGCGTACAAGTTTGCCTTGCGGGTGGTGACCAGATCAACAATTGAGACACAGATCCCTTGCTGAAGCAACGCGGCACACTTGGTGACGAACTTGTCGCGTGTCTCGGGTCGATCCTTGTTGGCCGGGCTGATGAGTTCAATGACTGCTACCAGTTCTTGCCCGGCTTCCGCGTCGTAAATCCGAACTTCGTATTCATCCATATCGGAAAGATCAGCTTCAATCGTGAGTGTTGGAGCATCTGCTTCAAAAACAGCTACACCACCCTCAGCACGAAACCTCGGAGGGTTGGCACCACCGTTTTCAAAGGTGCCGATGTCCACCTCATACATCGAACCAAGATGTACACTCGGAGCCGACTCAAATCCTTCCGGCAAAAGTAGTGTGTTTAAGTGTCGGACGATTTCAGCAGGCCATTGGCCATGGATACGATCCCAGTTCCTACGACGTCCTTCGCCAAAATGATCTCGCAGTGGCATGTCCGATCCTCCTGTGTCATCATCTTACAGGATGACCATCTTGACCGCTGAACGCACCAACGGGAAAAATTCCTGTAGCATTTTCGCCTGTTCGGGAACGTACTTGTGTCGAAGCGGGAGTGTATAGCGTGGCTCGGCGTAGGATGCACAAGTTGTTTCAGCAAGCGGGCTGGTTGGCCAACGGCCCGCAGGCAGGCGACCCCACATCTTGAATAACTACCCGTTTACGATGACCGAATCGGGTTACATCATCATCACCGGGGCGTCTGCCAAAGCGGTGGAGACGTTGCGTGAAGTGCTCGAAAAGTTCGAGAAGTAACTCAGCCGAACCGTTCCTGTACGCGGGCCAATGCCCGCTGCAGGATCATCGCATGATCAAAGGCCAGCTTCGGCAGCTTGTTCACCTTAAACCACTTCACCGCTTTCGCATCGTCACCCGCTCTTGGTTTCACTTCCTGCTTGTTCACGATGGCCAAGTACGCCACTGTCACCGTCCACCCGCGTGGGTCTCGCCCCGGATCTGCATTGGCCAGCAGTTGTTCGATGTCTTGTAATTCAACGCCG
Organism: Gemmatales bacterium; assembly: GCA_038230995.1. GTDB lineage: Bacteria > Planctomycetota > Planctomycetia > Gemmatales > Gemmataceae > JALHQU01. The sequence continues at coordinate 12,007 of JBBRME010000027.1, read as the reverse complement.
GTCTCTTCTAGCAACTCACGACGTGCGGCTTCAGCCAGTGTTTCGCCGTCTTCAACAAAGCCACCCGGCAGCGCCCATTTCTTTGCGAACGGCTCCTTCTTGCGTTGGATGAGCAACACCTCGCGTGGACTTAATGCCGTCAGCACGACCAAATCCGCAGTCAAGGCCGGGCGGGGGAATTCGTAAGTGAAGTCGACCAGCTTGATCGTCATCGTCGTAACCTCATGTTTTGTATTGCTTTAGGCCACGGTACTTTGATGGCCAGAGTGACGGTTACGGTCAGTTTCTGCATGAATGAACCACGAAAACGATTGCACATCATCCTAGAATGCTGTCGCCGACCGGCCAGCACAACGCTGACGCAACGGCATGAGGTGCTTTGTGAAATGCCTAAAGACGAACCTGTCGATCAACTGTCATGAACTCCTGAGCGACACGGATAATCTCCTTGTTGCCGTCCGTCAACTTTACGAATCCGCACTCGACGAAGCCGAACGCGTGCCTTGGGAGTGGCTCGAACGCAGTGTGAAAACCCGCCGAGACTGGAAGCCAGGCACCACCAATAAACACCTGATGGTATCCACAACCACCACTGGTGAACTCGCTGGCTTCGCCTTCGCGATGTATCTACCGGGCTATGGTGGCTACATCAGCTACGTGGCCGTCGAGCCGCATTTTCGTGGCCATGGTGTTGCCAACAAACTCTTCCGCTTCGCATACCAATTGATGCGTATCGATGCGATGGCCTGCTATGAGGCTATGCCGTTTGTCATCTGGGAAAGCCACGACCCCGGTATAGGGCAAGACAAACTCTGGCAGGCCCGGCTGCGCTTGTTCGAGCACGTTGGTGGTTTTTGGATCGACGGTGTGACGTTGCCCAGCCCGAATTGGATGGACAATTCAAAGCCGTCGGTTCCGCTGCAATTGTTCCTCGCCCCACAAGATGAGCCGTGGAACAACTTTGATTCGGCACGAGTGCGTGAAGCCGTGGACGGTCTACTTCGTAGGGTATACCGCGCCGAACCAGGCGAACCGGAATACGATGAGACACTGACAGTGGGTTGTCATCCTCGGCTGAAGCGGCCGACAGATCGACGAACCGACGGAGGCTTGGGACGATCCGGATGAGTGAGTTTTTCTTCGACTTCAACCTACCGACAGAACTCATAGCACAGCATCCCGTTCAACGGCGGGATGACGCGCGGCTGCTGGTTCTGAACCGTGCTGAGCAATCCATCTTGCACCGTCACTTCCGTGACTTGCCCGGCTTGCTTCGTTCTGGCGACACACTCGTGTTGAACGATACGAAGGTGATCCCAGCTCGCTTGGTAGGAACACGCGTTGCCACCGGAGGCAAGTGGGAAGGGCTGTTCCTCAACCAGCACGACGAGAACACCTGGGAGATCCTCGCCAAGACTCGCGGCTATCCCCACCCCGGTGAGACATTTCAACTTGATATCGACAGTGACAACCCGTTGACACTCATGCTGAAAGACAGAACCGCAGAGCGACACTGGCTTGTCACTCCGTCGATCCCGGCACCAGCCATCACACTGCTGCCAAAGTATGGTCACATCCCCCTGCCCCATTACATCCGTGGTGGTGCTGATGCACCGGAAGATCACGAACGCTACCAAACCGTATTCGCTCAACACGTTGGCTCAGTAGCCGCACCCACGGCTGGTCTGCATTTCACACCAGAGTTGCTGAACTCGTTGGCAGATCAAGACATCGGCACACAACACGTCACCCTGCAAGTGGGTTTGGGCACCTTTGCCCCTGTGAAAGCAGAAGACCCCCGCCAACATGTCCTGCACCACGAATGGGCCAGCGTGACGCCGGAAGCAGCTGAAGCGATTCGAGTGAGAAAAGCGAATGGTCAACGGATCATTGCTGTGGGTACTACGACGACACGCACACTAGAAACCGCGGCCCGACAGAGCGAACCTCATGTGCAGCCGTTCAATGAACCGACGAATTTGTTCATCCACGAGCCGTTTGAGTTCCGTGTACTCGACGGCCTCATCACCAACTTTCATTTGCCGCGCACGACACTGCTGCTGTTGGTCGGGGCCTTTGCCGGGCGAGAGTTGATCGAACGGGCCTACACCGAGGCCATCCGGGAACGCTATCGTTTCTTCAGCTATGGCGATGCGATGCTGATTTTGTGAGGGATTGACGAGCCGGAAGCGTCAGCGACGGTTCCGTATTGATGTCCGTCGCTGACGCTTCCGGCTCGTCAAATTCACACCCCCAACAGCAACGGCACCTTCTCCCGCAATCGTTCCACTTCCGAAAGGCTCTCGCCGAGGTACGCCAACAGTGAAAGATCAGCCCGGCTCACGGTACCACCGCTGAGCAACCAAGCCCGCACGCGGAAGAGCTTGTAGAGCTTCACGAGTTTGCGGTCGCTGATGAAGATCTTGTCTTCCCGTACCAACGTCTTCACCACACGCTGGAACTCGCGGAACACATCATCGGGGAAGAACTTCTTGCGGTCGTTCAGTTCATCACCATCCGTGCTGGCACGAGTGGATGCAAACTGATACGTGAGGTAACGATTCGCCTTGAGGAAGTCGGTCAGCGATGCATGACCTTCAATCCACGGCTTCTGGCCCAGCCCTTTTTGTGCTTCACCACGCAAGCCTGCATCAATCAAGTCTGTAAAGAACTCATCCTGTACGGATCGGCTCAGCACCTTCAAAACAAAGCGATCCTTGAGTGCCGAGAGTTCGCCCTGCTCTGGGATTTCATTGGTCGCGGCAAACAAAATCTTCAGCGGCACCGGTTCGGGAACGCCATCTTGGTAGAACTTTTTCTCGTTGATGATGGTGAGCAGGATGTTCAGGATCGCCGAGTTCGACTTGAAGATTTCATCAAGGAACGCCAGCTTCGCCGTCGGCAGTTTGCCTTCCTTGCGGCGGATGTATTTTCCCTCTCGCAACTCTTTGACGTCAATCGCCCCGATGATTTCGCTCGGCTCGGTGAACCGCGTCAGCATGTACTCGAAGTAGTCGCCTTCGCTTAGGCCCAAGGCATCCTTGAACTTCAACACGAGGTCGGACTTCGCCGTGCCGGGCGGCCCCACCAGCAACAGCGGCTCTTGAGCCACAGCCGCTACGCACATCAAGTCGATAATTTCCTGCTTGTTGACGAAGTACCGCCCCAGCGACACACGCAGTGCGTTGATGCGTTTACGGATCTCTTCGGCTTCGGCTTGCAATTCGGGCAGTGGCCAATCTTCAGCGGTCATCGTGGGTCGTCGTCCGTGAGTCATAAGCCTTCATTCTAGGGGCTGAACTCCTAGGCCTTCTACCTAGGGTACTCTGTCATGGGCCGTTGGCCCTCAATCCAAGGCCCAAGGGGCCGCGACAGAATAGCCCAGGCCAATGGCCTGGGTTCGGCGTCGGCCTATGTTCTTCTAGGGCTTGGCTTTCTTCTTCGGTGGTTCGGTGAAGCGTTCGATCACTTTGTTCTGCCTGGCGTTGTCGGCCACAAGTACAAGGATTTCCGCCACGGTGTCGCAGGTCGTCTCGAAGATGCACAAGCTCATCTCGTCGGCCGTGCCTTCACCCCAGGTAATGTGCTTCGGTGGGCTGTTGGGATTCGCTGGATTACTGCTGGAGTTATCGTGAACCGATTCCATCTTCACCACGGTGCCCTTGGGTAATGTGAAGGGCCGGTGGTACAAGTACTCATCCTGCCAATTGAAATCCCAATCGGCGATGTGGACAAGTGGTACCGTCTTGCCATCCGGCGTCACCGCCCAGGCTTTCATCTCCTTGCCCAGCAAGTGCAGGTGCGGGGCGACGCCCACAAACGTGGTGGCCACCGGCAGTTTATACTCGGCCTTGAGCTTATATTCCTTCTCGCCAGCGGGCATGTCGATCGTCCAGTTTTCGACACTGAATCCCGCGAGGTATCGTGTGGGTGGCGTTTTAGCAAAGTAAACGCCTATCTCCGATTGATCCTCTTCAACCTTGCCGCTCGGGTGGTAGTGCATCTGCAGAATCATGTCCGATCCACGGGCAGCAAAGCGAGCCATGCCTTCAGGAACGTGTCGGGGGATCACTCCTGGTGCCCAACCACCGAGGCTACCTGTGGGTAACAAACCGATGCCACCCTTGGCACTGCTGTAGCCAAGACCATCTTCCGCTGCATCGAGCTTGCGGCCACGGCCCGATGTGTCGAGAAAGCAGAGGGCATGGTGAACCACCTTGCGGTTGCCAGGCTTGAACTGGATGGCAGTGACGTATTTGTCTTCCTTGAGGTCCAGCGGGATGACGAAGTTTCGCAGTACATCCGAGCCACTCGCTGCGAGTTTGTAAGCTTCGGGCATCTTGATCACCATGTCCGGCTTGCCGAGAACCCAGCCTTCGGCAAACGGTGGCGACAACGGCTTGTCATTCACAGATCCTTCCGGTGTCTGTGTCTTGGCCCAGCTTTCAAGGATTGCTACTTCAGCTTTGCTGATGTGGTTCTCATCTAGGAAGTGGCCGTAGCCCTTCTTCGCCTTCCAAGGTGGCATCTGTCCGCTTTTCACGCTCAGGGCCATTTGCTTCGCTTTGGGCTTGGCTTCAGCGAACGTGGTCAGCGGGAATGGTGCCACTTCACCTTCGCGATGACAGGCCACACAGTGAGTGTTCAAGATGGCCGACACGTGCCGATTGAAGTTTGGCTTCTCGATCTTGGTGAGTGTATCCTCGTAGACACATCCGACAGCAGTCGTTGCCTTGACCGTGATCGGCTTGCCAGCGCTGGCTTCGGTCACTGCATTCTTGAGGTCGAACTCCGTGACGCTGGCCCGCTTCTGACCCGGCTTTGTAAAGAGGTTGTCGATCCGACCACGATAGAGAACCTCGTGCTTGAGATTCAGCAGGAAGGCTTCAGGAACATGAGTAGGCTGCAATGCCGTGGCCAAGCCTAGGTTGGCATCGAACAGCACAGGAAAGGCGAGTTTGTAGTCTTTATAGAACTTCATGACATCGGCTCGGCTCACCGATTCATGAGCCACGACGCCAAAGAATTCGATCCCTGCAGGCAGAGCTTTGGCGAGTTCATTCAGCGTTGGTGCATACTGCTGACAGATCGGGCAATCGGGATTCAAGAATACCACCACCGCGTGTGTGACGCTGTATGGATCACCAAGGCGATGAATCTTGCCGGTGGTGTCTTGCAGTGGTGGAATGTCGAACGCGACGGCGACGGAGGTGAAACAAACTAGGCTCAACAATGCACGCATCTCAACACTCCCAGTGCTCGGGGTATTGTACCGCAACTTGATGACAAAGGTTTCAAGCTGACATGGCCATTGCAACAGCCACCGCGACTGCCCCGGCCAGCCGGGCATTGTTGACGATGAGTTTACGATTGGCTACCAGAGTCCGGCCTGAGGTGAGTTCGGCGAGTCGGGCCAGAAGGTAGGGCGTGAGCTTGGCACCGGTCACACAGTCGTCAGTTGCTCGACTCTCTGCGATACGCAGGGCCATTTTGAACACAACTTCATCAATAGCGTCGTCGTGCGGCAACGGTTGACACAGGAGCGTACCAGTGTTGAATGCCCATTGTGCGAGGAAGATGCTGGCCACATCTTCAATTGTGTCGATACGGGCACTTACCGGCAACGCGCCACCACGGGTGTAAAACTCCGGGAAGGTGTCCGTGCGAAAACCCAACACCGGCACACCAGCAGATTCGAGCAGTTCCAACGTCCTTGGCAGATCGAGCAGGTTCTTGGCCCCAGCACACACGGTGAGCATCCTGCTGCGGGCGATCTCTGCGATGTCCGCCGAGATGTCCCATTCGTTTGCCGGTGGGCGATGGGCACCGCCGATGCCACCAGTAGCAAAGACACGGATGCCGACTTGGGCTGCGATGGCCAACGTGCCGGACACGGTGGTAGCCGCAAGGTGCTTGCCTGCGATGGCCACGCCAAGATCACGCCGACTGACTTTCAATACACCCGGTGTCGTGGCCAGTTCTTCGAGTTGTTTTGTACTCAAGCCAACCGTTGGCACACCGTTGATGATGGCCACGGTTGCGGGAATTGCTCCACTCGACCGTACCGCAGCTTCGCTATCACGGGCCACGTCCAAGTTCACCGGATACGGCAGCCCGTGTGCGATCAACGTCGATTCAAGTGCGACGACTGGCTTGCCACTGTCAATGGCTTGTCGCACTTCTGGCGAAACGTGGATCATTCGACTTCAAAGATCGCTTCGATCTCAACCGCCATGCCACCGGGCAGGCTGTTGTGACCCACCGCACTGCGGGCACCCACACCGGCATCTTCACCGAAAACGTCCTTCATTAGCTCGCTATAGCCGTTGATGACCTTGGGTTGTTCCGTGAAATCATCGGTACAGTTCACCATGCCGAACGACTTGATGAGTCGTTTCACTTTGTTCAGCGAACCGAGGGTGTCCGTCAGCGTGGCAAGAATCGCCAAGGCGGTTTGTCGTGCTGCGGCGGTGCCTTCTTCCGTGGTCAGAGTCTTGCCAACTTTGCCGAGGATCAACGACTTGTCTGGCTTCAGTGGCCCGTGGCCCGACACGAAGAGCAGGTTGCCGACTTTGACGGCAGGCTTGTACACGGCCACGGGCTTGGGGGCCGGGGGCAACGTCAGGTGCAGTTCTTGGATGCGTTTGTCAAAATCGGCCATTGTTCAGCTCCGTTAAACGAGTGTCGTTTTGGCGAGAAGATCGTTGAGTTCCAAGCCGAGACCTGGTGTCTCCGGCGCGTAAAGCTGGCCGTTCTTCAGGCGTGAACCCGTGTTGAAGAATTCGTCGAGCCAATCGACATGCTCGCACATGCGGCCCAGCAGCGAGGCACAACCGAGGTGCACGCCGATTTCCGGGCAGCGCACCGGGTAGATGCTCACATGATGGAGTTCAGCAGCGAGTGCCAGCTTCCGCATCGGCGTGAGTCCACCCAAGCGGAACGGGTCAAGACGTAACGATTCCACACCACCGGCCAGCAGCACACGATGCACTTCCGCAACCGAGTCCGCATGGGCACCCGCGCTGATGCCAACATCAACTCGATTGGCCAGCCGTAGCAAGTTTGGATCGCTTGGCTTGAGTGGATCGGCAAAGCCATCGAGGCCGAGTTCTTCCGTGCCCACGGTGGCCAGCCAGATCGCCGTAGCGAAGTCGTAGCGGGCACTGCAGTTGATCTCAAACCACGCACCATCGGGGATCTCATCCCGGAGTTGCTTGAGGCGTTCGTAGTCAAGATCGGGATCCATGGTGCCGACTTCGATCTGAATGCCCGCACTACCACGATCCAACGCCGCTTGACATTCCTTCAGCGATTGTTTCACTCCCAAGGCCGGGGTGGCCACATCCGCTGATATCGGCTTTACTGCGGTGCGATAGCCACCGAGCATCTGCCAAACCGGTGCACTGGCGGACTTGCCCTTCCAGTCCCACAGGGCGAGGTCAATCGCGGCGTAGGCTCGTGCCACTGGCCCAGCGAAGCCGAGACCCGCAAGCTGGCTCGACACCCGCTCAAAGATCCACTCGGTGCGGCGCGGATCTAACCCCACTACCGCCGGGATGATCGTGGAGTTCAGCAGCGCGACGAGCAGTTCACCACCGCCAAAGCTGTGCGAGAACCCGAGGCCAACGTGTTGGTTGTCGGTGTGAACCCTTACCAGCACCACGTCGAGTACGTTTGATGAGATCGGGTCTTGCGATGTGGGCAGGCTCACCGCACGTTTGAGGGGCACGCGATGCAGCTCGGCTTCAATCTTGGTGATCTTCATGGTCATTCGCCAAGGTACGCAGCGCGGATGCGTGGGTCGTTCAGCACCACGCTGGCTTTATCAGTAAAGATCACGCGGCCCGTCTCCAGTACATAGGCCCGGTGTGCTACCTTCAACGCCATGCGGGCGTTCTGCTCGACAAGCAGCACACTCATGCCTTGGTTCTTGTTCAAGTCTCGGATGACATCGAAAATCTGCACCACAATCTGCGGTGCGAGACCAAGCGACGGTTCATCGAGCATCAATAGCTTAGGTCGGCTCATCAGTGCACGGGCAATCGCCAGCATCTGTTGCTGACCACCGGAGAGCAACCCACCGGCTTGGTTCTTGCGTTCCCGCAAGATCGGGAACATGTTGAACATTTTCTCGAGGTCGTCGGCAATCGCTGCGGTGTCGCGGCGGGTAAAGGCCCCCATCTGGAGGTTCTCCAGCACGCTCAAGCGCGTGAAGATCTTTCGCCCCTCTGGCGACTGGGCCAGCCCAAGCTGAAGGATCTCGTGAGTGGGTGTGCGGCTCAGGTTGTTGCCGTTGAAAGTCACAGTACCTTTGCGAGTCTTCACCACCCCGGCAATGGTCATCAACGTGCTGGTTTTCCCAGCACCGTTGGCCCCGATGATCGTGACGATCTCGCCTTCGTTCACCGACAGGCTCACATCGTGCAAGGCATCAATTGGCCCATAGCCGGAACGCAGTTGTTCAACTTGGAGCAATGCCGACATTAACTCACCTCTTCCTTGCCGAGGTAGGCTTCGATGACTTTGGGATCATGCACCACCTCGGCCGGTGTGCCTTCAGCAATCTTCTGGCCGTAGTCCAGCACCACCACGCGATCCGAGATACCCATGACGAGGTTCATATGGTGTTCGATGAGCACGATGGTCATGCCACGGTCGCGAATCTTTTTGATGAGATCCATCAGGCCGGTGGTCTCGCTTGGGTTCATTCCTGCGGCTGGTTCGTCCAGCAGCAGTAACTTTGGCTTGGTGGCCATGGCACGGGCAATTTCGAGGCGACGCTGGTCGCCGTAGGGCAAGTTTTTGGCTAACTGACCAGACTTCCCAGTGAGGCCAACGAACTTCAGCAACTCGATAGCTCGTTTCTCGGCTTCGATCTCTTCGCGGTTCATGCCGGGCAATCGCAGGGCCATTGCGAATACGTTCTTCGTCAATGTGCGATCCATGCCAACCAGTACGTTTTCCATCACCGTCATGTTTTGAAATAAGCGGATGTTCTGGAACGTGCGGGCGATGCCATCCGAGGCAATGCGTTCTGGCGTCCGCCGACTGCGGAACCACACAACGAGATAGCCAAGCACACCAACAGCGAATCCAACGAGCACTGCGTAACGCACGACCTTCCACTTCTCTTCCGGCAAATCTGTGAGGTACTTCTTTGCGGCACCCCAAGAAGTCCCAACATCAAACGGCTCGATCCTGCCGTACTGTTTAAATGGTGCCTTCACACTTGATTGCCAGAGTTTCTCGGGATCAATGGTCACGAAGAACGCGATAGCCGCAACGAAGATACCAGCTAGTGCTGTAAAGAAACCAACCATCGGTGTGAACGGCCTCACTTGGCCTTTGCCATTGAAGTTGACGTTGCCTTTGGTCGGACTGTAGAGCCCGGTGATCACGTTGAAGACAGTAGTCTTCCCAGCACCGTTTGGCCCGATGACCGAATAGATCTGCCCTTCCTTTACCGCGAATGACAGGTTTTGCACGGCGGTAATACCACCGAACTGCATTGTCATGTCCGACACTTCAAGTACCGGCTGGCTCATGAGCGTTGCCCTCCGGTTTTGAGTTGTTCCACTTCCAAAGTATTACTGCCCATTGTCACGGGATTCACCACCACAGTTACTTCTTCGTCCGGGTGCAGTTCGTGCTTCACGCGACTAGACGGTATCAAACCCTCTGGGCGGAATCTCATCATCAGGATCAAGGCCATGCCGAAGATGGCCAACCGCCAACCAGTAAAGCTGAGATAAAGCTTACCGCCACTATTAGGCACGTTTTGCTGGATGAATGTGTCCATGATCGGCGTGACAATGGTGTCGAACCCGACCAGCATCATCACACCGACGAGCACACCGAGGCGACTCCCCAAGCCGCCGAGAATCAAACAGCAGATCATGAAGATGCTGCGGTTGAAGTCGTAGGCGTTCGGGTTAGCCGTGCTCGTCAGTCGCGTGGCATACAGCACACCGGCGAGGCCAGCGATACCAGCCCCCAAGGCGAACGCGGCCAGTTTCAGCTTGCCAGGGTTTAAGCCCATGCAATTTGCCGCGAGTTCGTCTTCCCGCAATGCAATCCAAGCTCGACCCAACCGGCTGCGTTCGAGGTTCCTCAGCAGCAGACTGACGACGAGCAGGAAACCCAATGTGAGATAGTAGAACGGGCGGTAGTCGTCGCTCCACAAACTCGCCGAGATGTACGGCAGTTCCGGTGGCGGAACCGGCGACAGCCCTTTGGTGCCCGACGTCAGTTCTTCAAGGTTCAACAAGGTGAACTTGGTCACTTCGCCGAAGCCTAGAGTCACGAGGGCAAGGTAGTCGCCGCGGAGCCTCAACGTGGGTGTGCCAAGTAACACACCGAACAACGCGGCAACGGCCACGCCGATGGGCAATGCCACCCAGAACGACCACTGAAATGGGAAGACCGGCGTCATCAAAACGCCCGCCACATACGCACCCATGGCGAAGAACGCTGCGATGCCCATGTGCAGCAGGCCGGTGTAACCAACCACCACATTGAGGCCGTAGGCAAGGATCACGAAGATGAACACCGTGGGCAGTTGATCGCCCAAGCTTCGTTTTGTGGCCCCGAAGAACAGATTCTCGAACATCGGGAACAATGGATACAGCAGAAGGAGGCCAAGTATGGCCCCTTCCCAACTCAAGAGCTGCTTTGGAGATTTTGCAGGAGTGCTCACAGTTACACTTTCTCCCGCGTTGGTGAACCGAGCAGCCCGGTCGGGCGGAAGACCAGAATCACAATCAGGATGCCGAAGATCAACACACCCACCCACTTCTCGCCAACGTAAGTGCTACCCAAGCTTCGCACCAAGCCGATGAGCAACCCACCAAGAACTGCACCAGGTATGCGACCAATGCCCCCCAGCACAGCAGCGGTAAAGGCATAAATCCCGTTCTGGAACCCCATCGTGTAGCTGATGGTGTTGATGTTGAGAGCGTAGATGATGCTGGCAGCACCAGCGAGTGCCCCGCCGATGCCGAAAGTCATGCTGATAATGAAGTTTGTGTTGATGCCCATGAGCCGGGCTGCCACGGGGTTTTGTGCCGTAGCCCGCATGGCTTTACCCAAACGGCTGTACTTGATGAAAGCCGTCAATCCAATCATCAGCGGTATTGTCACGCTGTAGATCAGCACATCCTGCATGGTCAATCGCAAGCCAACGCTTTTGTCCAAGAGATTGTCACTTGAGACCAGCTTGGGGAAGTTCACGTCTTGCGCCCCGCCCCAGAACAACCCGGCGTTCATGAACACGAAGCTGACACCGATGGCCGAAACCAGTGGGGCAAGCTTCGGTGCGTTGCGCAATGGCTTGTAAACGAAATAGTCGACAGCAACGTTCAAGCCTGCACAGAAGATCATCGACACCAACATGACACCAAGCACAGCGAGAACGACAACCAAAACGCTCGCATCGGCTTTCTCCTTCCAGCCGATTGCCGTGAAGAGTGTGAGTGCCAGAAAACCACCCAGCATGAACAAGTCGCCGTGGGCGAAGTTGATGAGTTCTACGATGCCGTAGACCATCGTGTAGCCCAGTGCAATCAATGCGATGAGCGCACCGAAGGCGAGACCGTCCAAGCCTGCTTGAAGCAGCTGCGTGAGCCACGGTGCCATCGCCGTCGATGACACCGCGGCTTCTTGTGCAAACAACAACATCACGGGCAGCGCCCCTCGGTTTTAGTCACGGAGTTCGAGTTTCCGAACGAACTTGAAGTCACCATCAACAACAGTATTTCCACTCATCGCCTTGGAGTCTGTATCACCGTTGGCGTCGAAGCTCCAAACGCTGGCGGTTCCCACAAAGTTGCGAATACCCAAGCCAGCCAAACGAATCGCCTCGCGGTCTTTGCCACCGGCTTTGCGAATCGCTTCCAGTGCCACCAAACCGCATTCGTAACCGTAGGCCGCGTAGGCTTCCGTGGGTGCTCGGCCGTACAATTCCGTAAAGCCCTTGATGAACTCCGGTCCCCGATGCTCCTTGAGTTGC
>JBBRME010000026.1:0-32270 GCA_038230995.1 Gemmatales bacterium | reverse complement strand
CGTTTGGCAACGGTGCCTTGGCCCCGGCTTGGTAGTTGTAACACACCACGACGGCTTGTCCTTCGGCGGCTAAGTCGTCCCACTTCGAGCTGATGAGCCGGTGTTCAAAAGTTACGCGATCCGGCTCCACCGTGATGATGCGAGCACCGATGAGGATCGGATCGGGGTACGAAATCGGCTTGCGGAACCGACACTGGGTACTGGCCACAATCGGGCCGATACCGGTGGTCTTCATCAAGTCGAACCAGCCCACTTGGGTCATGTAGGCGATGCGGGCGTGCTCGAAGTAGCGGAAGTACACCACGTTGTTGAGGTGGGCGAATGAGTCCATCTCGCCCCAAGCCACTTCTGCGGAAACGACGACAGGAAAGCCTTCGAGCTTGGGATGCGTGAGTTTTTGCATGCTGATTTCTTAGACATCGCCGTGCGTTGCACCACAGTTTTCCGTACTCGCTTCATTCGCCGAGCCAGCTAACGACTTTTCCGCAGTCTTGAGCGTTACCACGTCCATGTCCTTGGGTGTGTTGGCCGGCATGCTGCTTTTTTGCCGATCCAGAGACACCGCTGGAGTCTCACCTGTTTTTGCGGCCTCAGCGGTAGACTCAAAAAACTTGAGAAGTTCCACGAGCCGAGACTTCGTCGCTTCTGGAATGCTGGCACGTGTCGCGTCAGGGATGGAAAGCCAGACGTCTGTAGCCACTTGATTGATGCGATTCAACGTGTTGTTCAACACGCACTGCACAAGCTCAACATGTTCTTTGGGAATAGATAAGCCACCCGTCAGTCGGGCAAACTCTCGACCAGCATCGCGTAATGTCATCCAAGGAATCCAATTGTCAAAAAGATAAAAGGCTCACGAGAAGCAATGAAGAATGCTCATCGTGCGTAAGAATAAAATCTTAGATTTCAAAGGCGAACTCGTTCCTAAAATCCAAGGCGAATACGCAGAATCTGCATGCGTCTGTCAGAGATTACGTCAAGCAATCTCCAATAAGTCGACACCTTCACGACCAGATTCCGTTCGATCATGAATTTCGAGTGCATTTTTTGCGGCACCTGATTGCACGTAGAACTCAATCGAGCAATTTTTCATGGAACTGCTTGACACGAAGTCGTCATCGATGGTACCGTACTGGTTAACTAGTACACTGATGATGTGGAACACCAATATGGCGATACGCATCCGGCCGGAATCGCAGGCCCCCATCTACGAGCAGATCGCGGATCAAATCGTCTTTGCTGTGGCCACTGGCGATCTCGCCCCAGGCGACTTAGTGCCCAGCGTGCGTGATCTCTCCGTGCAACTCACCATTAACCCCAACACCGTTGTGCGGGCCTATCAGGAACTGGAACGTCTCGCAGTGCTGGAGCCGTTGCGGGGCAGGGGCATGGCTATTACCTCCGATGCGGCCCGCAAGTGCAAGGATCGCCGTAAGGAACTCATCCGCACGCTGGTGGGTGAGACTGTCCGCGAGGCGGTGTCCGCCGGGTTGACGATCGACGAATTTCAGCAGTTCATTGTGCAGGCGTGGCCAAGTGCCGCTCGTCTCAACGGCAAGACTTCAGCTTAACCAACACAAACCCATCACACACTTGGTGACACCATGCCTGAGCCATCGCCTTCGACCGATGCGATTGTGATTGAAGACCTCGTGGTGAAGTTCCGCAACAAAGTAGCCGTGAACCGGCTGAGTTTGCGGGTGCCACGCGGATCGGTGTTTGCTTTGCTCGGCGACAACGGCATGGGCAAAAGCACCACCATGAAAGTACTCACCGGGCAGATCCAGCCGTACAGCGGGCGGGCGAAAATCTTCGACCGCGATTGCTGGGCCGCTGCCGATAGCTTGCGACACGTTCTGGGCTATGTGCCGGATCGCCCCAAGATGTACGACTGGATGACGGTGGCCGAGATTGGCTGGTTTGCAGCGTCGTTCCACAAGACCGGCTTTCAGGACCGCTACCTGCACTGGGTGAGCAAGCTCGAACTTGACCTTGGCAAGCGCTTGAAGGACTTCAGCAAGGGGGGCTACGCCCGGGTGGGTCTGGCTCTTGCCCTCGCCCCTGATCCCGAAGTGTTGCTGCTCGATGAACCCACATCGGGGTTGGACTTGCACACACGGCGCGAGTTCTTGTCCAACCTGGTGGACCTGGCCGCCGAAGGCCGCACGATCCTGATTTCGAGCCACAGCATCAGCGAACTGGAACGGTTCGTGTCGCACGTGGGCCTGGTGCAGGATGGCCGCATCACGCAGGCCACCACGCTCGACGGAATTCGCAACCGCTTCCTGCGGGTGGACTTCCGCTACGAGAACGACGCCCCAGCCATGCAGACTTATGGCACGGTGTGCGAAAGCTCCCGCGTGGGCCGTAGTGTGCAGTTCACGCTGATGGATCCGAACCGCCGGGCACTCGCCGAACTGAAACAGCGAGATGACATCCACGACTACACGGAATCCAAGGTCGGCTTGGAAGACTGTTACGCAGCACTGACTCGACCAGAGAAACCGAGCGAAGATCAACCTAGCCGAAACGGTCTGTCCAAATCCGTGCTGGAGGGTGCAATATGAACCGTGCCATCATCTGGAAGGAACTGCGCGAACAGGGTGTGATCGCCATCGCACTGGCGGTGCTCGGTATCGGCGTGATTGTCGCCTTTAGTTTTTTCATCAAGCCAATTCAACTCGTAAGCACTGTTGAATCGTATGTGTTCAACCCCGGTTTTGTGGGTGTGCTGGCGATGGTGATCGTGGCCGGGTTGGTGGTAGGTGGGTCGCTATTTGCTGCGGAGCGCGAGAACGGCACTCAAGCATATTTTGATCTGCTGCCGGTGTCGCGGGCACGCAAGTGGCTTGGCAAAACACTCGGTGGCTTGATCCTAGTGTTGCCCATCACACTGATGTTCTGTTCCGTCGGTGCCGTGGTTGGCCTGTTGGGGCCAACGAAAACGCTGCCGCTGGTGGCGTTCCTCGTTCTTGTTCTTGCGCTGCAAATGTACGGCTGGGGCATGGTAGGTAGCTCATTCTCAAAGTCGTCGCTCACTGCCTCAAGCTGGGGCGTCGCGCTCGCGGTGGTGTGTACGGTGTTGCTTGTCGGCTTGGCGGGTGCTGTTATTTACCTTTTGGCATTAGGTCAATTACTGACGTCCCTGCTCATGGCTAATATTCTGACGGGGCTTCTCATCTTCACTGTTTTTCTCGTGCCGTGGGTGGTGTCGTACTTCATTTACACAAAGCCGGACGCGGAGCGAAAGCGTCGGGCCATTGTCGGTGAACGTCGAAAAGCGTTGGTACCGGGCGAGGTGGCACCCAAGCCTCGGCTGGTCTCTCCGCGTTACTGGCGTGTCGCTCCGATGTTGCGTGCTGCGTTCTGGCAGGCCCGTCGGCAGTCGTTGGGTTTGGGGCTGGTGTTCTTCTTCGTCAGTATGGGTTTTGGCTCAACACTGCTCGTACCGGGCGCTCCGGCTGTGGTGGTCTGGCCAGTACTGTCGTTCCTCATCACGGTGCTTGTCGGCGTATTGATCTGGAAACACGAACAAGACACAGGTGCTCAACGCTTTTGGATTGAACGACGCTTTCCTCTCTCTCGTCTCTGGCTCTCGAAGTTGTTGGTTGGGTTCATCATCTGTTTTGGTTGCATGTTGGCAATGATCTTGCCAGTGATCGTCGTCGGGACTTTCTTTGGGCGTTTGTTGCGATTCGAACTGCCATCCAATGTCATGTTCAGTGGCTACTTCAACCTGCCAGCCTATCTGGCGCTCTGGCCGGTTTACGGCTTCACGTTTGGCTTCGTGATCGGGCAGTTGTTCCGTAAGCCCGCCGTAGCACTCGCAGTAGCGATGATGGTGGGGGCTACCGCCGCCGCCCTGTGGCTACCGAGCTTCTTTGTTGGCGGCGTACATCTCTGGCAATTGTTCATGGCCCCTGTGTTGGCGCTCGTGTTGTCGCGTTGGGTGCTCTGGCCCTACGCGGCAGAGCAACTACCGAAGTCGAAGTATTTGCTTCGCATTGCCTTTGGTGTTTTGATGATCATCGTTGGCAACGCTGTCGCTGTTGGGTATCGAGTCTGGGAACTGCCGGACAGCCCGAAGCGGACGGCCGATATCGAGTACGCCAATGCCAAGATCCCGGCGTTCGACGACAACATCGGTGGGCGTGAGATTCGGCGAGCCGCGTCGCTGCTTGGGCCGAAGGTGGATGTCATGACCAAGGATCGGATGCCACCACCCAACATGTTGAGGTTCTGGAACTTTGGACTGCGATTGCAATCCACGAAGACCAAGTGGATCGATTCTGTTCTTGAAGAGGGTTGGCAGGCCACGCCAGAAGAGGAAGCATGGTTGGTCGAGAAAATGGATAGTGACTGGCTTGCTGCACTCGATCAGGCCACCATGCTTCCGTTGGGCGTGGTGGAAGACGCGACGGAAACGAGCCTCGGCAAAACATTGACCCACCTCAAGGGGCTGGACGGTATCGCAACGCTTGCGAGCCTTTACGCCCTGCAAGCCCAGGCGAACGGCAAACCGGAAGAGTTTGTGCGTTGCCTGCGCATTCTGCTGCACACCTGCCGTAGCCTGCGGAATCAGGGCATCACGCCGTCACAACAGTTGGCCTTCCAGATGGAAGGCACGATGCTGAAAACCCTACGGCTCTGGCTCGTCAATCTCGTTGGGCGAGATGATCTGCTTCGTCAGGTGGAAACCTTGTTGCTGGAACACTCGAAATTCTTTGGCCAACCACTCTACGCCGATATGCGTATGGCTGATCAACGAGCCCTCCGCAACACGTTCATCTCTCCAAGTGAACTCATGAACGCTTTCAACACGCAGGCAAGTTTGTTGACAACCGAGAACAAAAACCGCTGGGAGTTTGAACAGGAGTTGGTTGGCTTCGCCTGGCAGGTGCCCTGGGAAAAGGAACGGATGCAGCGATTCATTGGCATCGGTAATGAGCGGGAATACACGACGGCGGATTTCCAATTCATGCAAGGACTGACTAACTTTAACTGGTGGGGTGAAAAGATTTACGAGAAGAAGCGCAGCGAAGATCTGTTCGTACCCGTTGGCATGGAGTTGGATTTATCGCGTATCCTGGTGGCCTTGCGACGTTACGAGTTGAAGAACCAGAAACTGCCAGGGAAGTTGGATGAGTTAGTACCAGCGTTTCTGCCCGAGTTGCCAACACGAGCCGATCAGACATACCGAATTGACGTGGCCACCGAGGACTACGAGATTCACTTTGGACAAAGAGTGATCGAGCCAGCGTTGTACGTGGCCAAGGGTCGGGCTGTGATTTCGAACATCACGGCTCCCGATATCCGCAACGGCCGCTGGGATTTGGGTCAAAAAAAGAAACAGTTTGTGTACCTGGTGAACAAACCCAAGAAGTAAGGGATGCATGGATGGGAGCGAAAGCCCCGCTCCCGCTCGTCATTCTCTTCACTTCGGCAGCACCACATCCACCGTGATCGACCGGTCACCACGGCGGAGGCTCAGGGTCAATGTGTCGCCGAGCTTGAAACCCTTGGCGAGTCGTTCGAAGTCATCGTTACTCTTCACAGTGTCGTTGTTGATCTTCAAGATCACGTCACCTGCTGTCACGGCGCCGGAGTCTTGATCCACGAGCACGGGTCGCAGACCTGCTTTTGCCGCCGGGCTACCTTCCTCGACGGTGGCGATCATCACGCCCTCGTTGTATCCGGCTCGTCGCATCGAGAACTGATTCACCAAGGTGATACCCAGGCTCGGCTTCACCATCTTGCCGGAGCGGATGAGTTGCGGCACCACCCAGTTCACCACATCCACCGGCACGGCGAAGCCGATGCCGATACTCCCCGCACCGCCGCCCTTCGCCGTGGCAATCTGTGTATTCACACCGATCAGCCGACCATCCTTATCAAGCAATGGCCCACCAGAGTTGCCGGGATTAATTGGGGCATCGGTCTGGATGACACCGGGAATGGTGCTGCCAGCGGGGCTTTCGATCTCGCGGTCGAGTGCAGAGATGATGCCCTTGGTGAGCGACAGACTCAGGCCGAACGGGTTGCCGATGGCATAGCATTTTTGCCCGACTTCGAGGTCCTTCGACGTGCCGACTTTGATCTTCTTAAGTGGGGCCTGATCGCTGATCTTCAGCACCGCGAGATCGTACTCCGGGGCAACGCCGACGATGGTCACCTTCCACTCGGAACGGTCGGCCAGCACCACTCGTAGCGTCAGCCGGCTTCGGATGGCATCCTGGACGACATGGAAGTTCGTGACCACATGTCCGGCGTCGTCCCACAGGAAACCCGAACCAGTGCCGGCTTGAAGCAGTTCATCCTTGCGCCCAAAGCCACGGCGAACCACCACGGTATCGACGTTCACCACGCTTTCCTTCGAGTTCTTGAACAGCGTGACCGCTTCGCGCTCCTCGGAGTCGTACTCACCCTTGGGTGTCACCTCACGAGATTCAGCCGTTGTGTCACTGCCGCCACGCCCTGGTTTGAGGTACAGCAACGCCAATAACCCCACGGCCGCGCACAAAGCCACAGCCATGACACCTAACAGAACCATCATTATGGTTCGCCCACCGCTGCTGGGGTAGGCGTTGCTGCTGTATGTACGCGAAGGCGGAACCGTGGCCATTGGGCGAACTCCGGGTGTAACAGCACTATTCTAACAGCAGACGTCCAATTCAATCCGAGCGGCGGGTGTCAACCCTCCGAGTCTACAAGACAGTGGCAGAATTATGACTGACATCCCTCTCCGCAAGATTGATCACGTGCGGTTCTTCGTGGGCAACGCCCGGCAGAGTGCGTTCTTCTACCGCAATGCCTTCGGGTTCGATGTCGTGGCCTACGCCGGGCTAGAGACCAAGCAGAAGCAGGAAGCGGGGTATGTGCTTCGGCAGGGCGACATTACTTTCGTGTTGACCAGTCCACTTGGGCCGAAGCACCCCGAAAGCAATCGCTTGTTGCAGCACGGCGACGGGGTGATGGATATTGCGATGGATGTACCCAACGTCGAAGAAGCCTATACCGAGGCGGTGCGCCGAGGCGCCAAGGGAGTCGTTGCACCGCAGAAGTTGACGGACGACCACGGCACCTACGAAACCGCCAGCATCCTTGCTTACGGCGACACGACCTACAGTTTCACGAACCGCGACAACTACCACGGCGTGTTCGCACCCGGCTACAAACCCATCGACGCAGATCGCTATCTGGACAGCACCGCCCGACCCGTCGGCCTCGCAGCGATCGATCACATCGTGGGCAACGTCGAAGAAGGCAAGATGGACGAGTGGGTCGAGTTCCACAAGACCGTACTCGGCTTCAAGCAACTCATGCACTTCGACGATCAGGACATCAGTACCGAGTACAGCGCGCTGATGAGCAAGGTGGTGCAGAACGGCACCGGGCGCATCAAGTTCCCGATCAATGAACCGGCACAGGCCAAGCGTAAAAGCCAGATCGAAGAGTATCTGAACTTCTACGGTGGGCCGGGCGTGCAGCACGTGGCTTTGATCACGGGCGACATCGTCAAGACAGTGAAGGCCATGCGGGCAAACGACGTGAGCTTCCTGCGTGTACCACAAAGTTACTACGACGCCCTGCCAGCCCGCATCGGCGAGATCAAGGAAGACATCGACGAGTTGGCTGAACTCGGCATCTTGGTGGATAAGGACGACGAAGGCTACATGCTACAAATCTTCACCAAGCCGGTGGCCGACCGCCCGACCCTGTTCTTCGAGGTGATCCAACGTCGCGGCAGCCGCAGTTTCGGCAAGGGGAACTTCAAGGCGTTGTTCGAAGCCATCGAACGCGAACAGGACAAACGCGGGACGTTGTAAACCAGTTGCCTGTTCTGTTGCGATCCGAAGTCGTGTGTACCTTTTGTTTTCGGCATGGAATCAGCCACTTTAAAAGAGCCACGCACGAAGCGTAAGCGAAGTAAGCGGTATGTGAGTCTTGACCGCTTACGCCGCTAACGCTTCGTGCGCGGATCTGTGCCGAAAACTAAAGGTATACCCGCGAAGTCCCCTGAGATTGACACCCCCGGTGGGTTGCGGTATCCGCAGGCCAGTTGGGAACTTGCGGGGGCTGCGCGATGGCCGGATTTAAAATGCACATCTCAGTGTCCACCCTCTGTGGCATCGGCTACGGTGTGGCCTCGGCCAAGATGCTTGGGCATCCCATTGAAACTGCCTTTCTTGCTGGAGCACTCACCGCCATCGGCGGGATGTTGCCCGATCTGGATTCGGATACTGGTGTACCAGTGCGGGAGCTATCCGGCCTTGCTGCAGCGGTGGTTCCGCTTTTGCTCTACAACCGGTTGCTCTCTGCGGGGCTCACGCACGAGGCCATCTTGGCCATGATGGTCGGGGCGTATCTTTTCATCCGTTATGGGGCGGTAGCTCTGTTCAAACGGGTTACGGTGCATCGTGGCATGTTCCACAGCGTGCCCGCGATGTTGATCTCCGGGTTGTGTGTTTACATTGCTTATGACGTTGGCAATGCGTTGCAGTCCACACGGTATGTTTTAGCTGTTGGTGTCATGCTCGGTTTCTTGTCTCACTTGATCCTCGATGAAATTTACAGTGTGGACATCAACGGCTTGAAGATCAAACTGAAAGCCTCTGCTGGGAGTGCACTGAAATTCTTTAGCAGTTCGATTACAGCATCCATGGTGTGTTACGGGATGCTGGGGGCACTCCTGTACTTGGCCTACACGGATTACAAAGTCCGCACTGGTACCGACCCAATTGGTAAGCAAATTCAAGTGTTGAGAGGTTCTCGCTGAATCGGGGTGCAGTACATTGTTGGTGGCCGACCGACGGAGACCGCCAGCGCTATGTCCGATGCGTTACCCTTGATTGCGTACCAAATTCACGAGCAACCCAGCCTGATGGAGTTGCACACGGCACCCTATGACCGTGATTGGATGAGCGAAGCCACCCAGCGCTTCCCCTATCGTTGCCTGCCATTAAACATGGCCAACCAAAACGGGTGGATCATCACCTGCCCCACGCGTTTCCGTGCGTACTGGTATGGCGGCCCCAACCCCACCGATGTGGAGATCCAGTACATCGGGCCGGAGAATAAGAGCGTGGTTGCTCACTTCGGTGTGGCTACGATCACGTTCAGCTTGCCTTGGTTGTTTCGCACGCCACCGGGTGTGAATTTGTGGGTGAAGGGGCCAGCCAATTGGATCAAGGACGGCGTGCAACCGCTCGAAGGTCTCGTTGAGACCGACTGGCCGGCCAGTACCTTTACGATGAACTGGAAGATCACCCGCCCCAACGAGTGGATCGAGTTTCAACAGGGCGACCCGATCTGCATGATTGTGCCTGTGCCGCGCGGCTTTCTGGAAAACATGGTGCCGAAGATCGAACTGCTGGCATCAAACCCGGAATTGCTCCAACGATACAACGCTTGGCAAGAAGGTCGTGGGGCCTTCCTCGAGGGGCTCCGCACTCGCGATCCCAAGACGGTAAAACAGGGCTGGCAAAAGGATTACTTTCAAGGAAAGCCTGGCGACGCAGATACGTTTGACGGGCACCAAACGCGCATCCATTTGGCGGAGTTTACCCGCGACGCTGGCACGTGACGACGCACCTGCCCTTTGAGCTGGGCGAAGCAATCGCGGGCAGTGCCAACGCGATTACTTGCCGCTTGGGCCTGGGGTGCCAGCCGCTGGGATGCCATCGGTTTTCTTCAGCGAGTCCTTGGCTTTATCAACAAACTCACCGCCAACTTCTTTGGCTTTGTCGGTCCCCTTCTTGATGTCTTCCAACGCTTTTTGGCCATCCGTTTCAATGATGACTTTCTTGTTGCTATCGACACTAAATTTGAACCAACCCTGCCAGATGCCGATACCAATCGTCGCGACGACTAACAATCCGACGAAGGCTAAAAAGTTCTTCATGTTCCCTATCCCTCCTGGTCAGCCGTGAGATATTCCCAACCTCACGAAGTTTGTCCATCCCAATTGACGAACGCCGAATTCTACGCCGATTGCGCGAACCTGAGTTGCCAAACCGAAACAGCTCCCCTGTCTTGACCATCCGTCTTGCAAAAGCCGACGGGAACTGCGTGCGTGCACTGAATTTGTAAACTACTTTTGTTTCACTGGCCCGGGGTGGGCCAACACGCTGGGGAATCGACGTGTCCTTGCTTTTGGAAGCCTTCGAACAACTGCCCGTTCGCCAGACCAGCGACGACCCTGACCTGTTCCGCGCTGGTGCGGCCGAAGCCATTGAAGAGTTCTACGACCTCGTTCGAGAACGCTACACCGAGGGCACCTTGGGCCGGATGCTCACGCACCATCTCGATGTCCGCGCTCGGCGGGCCGCTGCCGTGGCGCTTGGTCTCATTGGCACCTTCATCAGTAACAGTGCGGTGGCTCAGGCGTTGAAGGACGACGACGACCAAGTCCGCAGCACTGCTGCCGATGCACTTTGGGATATCTGGTTCCGGGGCGATGGCGGCACACAAGGAATGGAGCTGCGCCGAGCGCTAGCCCTGCCTGATGTTGCCGAGCGGTTGCCCGCACTGGATGATCTGTTACAGAAGTACCCGGACTTCGCCGAGATTTACAACCAACGCGCGATTCAGCACTTTAGCTGTGGGCAGTACGCCAAGGCCGTGGCCGATTGCGAAACCACGCTACGGTACAACCCGCACCACTTCGGTGCGGCAGCAGGGCTGGGCCAGTGCTTCCTGCGGATGAACAAACCAAGGGCCGCCGTACGGGCCTTTAGTCTGGCACTGGACATCAACCCCGAGATGGACAGCCTCCGCGATGTGATGAACACCCTACGTGGTGGCAAAGGCGAGGAGTAAGGCGAGTTCATATCACAACCCCATCGCCACCCAGTGGGGTTCTCTCTCATGCGATGCGTTCTATTTGTTCTGCTCTTTGCCGGTGTTCTGCGTGCGGCGGACGACTACCCCAGCCACACGATCAAGACCGATCAACTCTCGGTGAAGGTCTACCTGCCCGACGAGAAGAAGGGCTTCTACCGGGGCACCCGCTTCGATCATGCCGGGGTTTGTACTGTCACGTTCGGCAAGCATCAACTCTTTGGTCCGTGGAAGGACAAGCACAACCCGGAGAACAACGACGACATCGTTGGCCCCGTGGAAGAATTCGGCTCGATGTACACTGGCCCGCTGAACTACAAGGACGCCAAGGTCGGCGAGACGTTCCTGAAGATCGGTGTGGGGGAATTGGAAAAGCCCAAGGAAGACGGCTACCGCTTTTACAACAACTACAAGGTGACCAAGGCAGGAGAGTGGAACACTGCCAGGAAGGACTCGCTGGTCACGTTCACGCAGAAGCTGACGACCACCTATGGCTACGGGTACAGCTACACTAAGATACTGCTGGTGGACGGGGCAACGCTCCGCATCCTGCATGTGCTGGAGAACACCGGCAAGAAGACCATCGACACCGATGTGTACAACCACAACTTCTTCAATGTGGACGGCGAAAGCACCGCGAAGGGCGATCGTATCGAGTTCCTGTTTGAACCGAAGGAAACGAAGCCGAACGAGTCGAACAGCAAGGCCACGGCACTTGAAAAGAACACGCTGATGTTCAGCAGCGATCTGACCACCGGCTCGGTGATGCACGAACTGTCGGGGTTTGATCCCAAAGCGGTCAAGCAGGCAGGCTTCACGTACCGGCATGTCAAGAGTGGCGTTACGGTGAAGGCTACTGCGGATCAACCGCTGAGCCGATTCAACGTGTGGGCCATCAAGACCACCGCTTGCCCGGAGCCATTCCATCAACTGTCGATTGAACCGGGCAAGAAGGTCACCTGGACCTGGAAATACGACTTCTCGGTTTCCGACAAATGATCGTCTTCCTTCAGGACGCCGCTGACACTCCACTGTCGCAGATTGGCGGGAAGGCCAAGGCACTGGCGTGGGCCATTCAGCAAGGCTGGCCGGTGCCACCGGGCTTTGTGCTGAGCGTGGATGGCAACGGCGATGTACCCACTGCTGTGGCCAAGTTGAATGGCCAACAGTTGGCGGTGCGCAGCAGTGCCACGGAAGAGGACGGCGAACACCACAGCTTTGCTGGGCAGTTCGACACCGTGCTGAACGTGAAGCCGGAGGATGTTGGACAGGCGATTGCCAAGGTGCGAGAGTCGGCGGTGAATGAACGGGTTCAGGCTTACCGCAATTCCACAGACGTGGTGCCCATCGCGGTGATTGTGCAGAAGATGGTAGATGCTAGCGTGGCCGGGGTGATGTTCACCACCGACCCGGATGATGTCACGGAATCGCATCTGGTGATCGAAGCTGCTGCGGGTTTGGGTGAGCAAGTCGTCAGCGGGAGCGTGACACCAGACAGATACCGTTTGAAGAAGAACGAACCGGCACAGTCGCAGACGGGTTGCCTCAGTGACAAGCAGTTGTCGCAACTTTTGGAACTAGCCACCAAGGTCGAATCCGCCTGCGGGGCACCGCAGGATGTGGAGTTTGCCTTCGACCACGCTCACCTGTACCTGCTGCAACATCGCCCCATTACCACGATCACGGCGAAGGAACGCGAATCGATCCGCACCGAGATCATCGCGCATCTCAAGTCGCGGGTTCACCTCGGCCCGCTGGTTCGGGAGAATCTTGCAGAGTCGTTGGATGCCCCGACGCCGATGACATGGGCCGTGGTACGGCCGATGTTCACCCGCACCGGGGCCATTGGTCGCATGAACCGGGGCTTCGGCGGTACGCCGGACGAGTCGCTTGGCGACGAAGCTGCGTATGAACTTGTCGCTGGTCGGGTGATGCACCGGCCCGTGGTGGACTTGCGCCTGCTCTACAAGGACGCACCGAGCCTGAAGGGCTACGGCGGCGGTTTCTTCGCCAAATTGAGAGCTCTCTGGTCGCTCTTGAAGTACACCAACGGCGTCGTGAAAACGTTCCGCAGGTATGAAGTGAAGCCATTGTTGGATGCACTTCCCTATCTCGCAACTCGTTCACCACAGCAACTCGTACAGGAGTTTAATCGCCTCCGCAAGGTGCTCGACGAAACCGCTTTTATGGCGTTTCAACCTGCCGTACTCGCCCAACACGCCCGACTACAGCTTCCGCAAACAGTCGATGATTTGTCCCTGATGCAAGACTTGCCCATCACCGAAGAATGCAATCTGACCCACGGGTTTGCAGCTCTCTCGACTGGCGCGATGGATGAAAATACGTTTCTACTTCGGTTCGGCCATCGTAGTCACAACGAACTGGAACTGGCACAGCCACGTTACAGCGAAACCGGTGTTCCGCAGGTAACACCGACGAAGCGTAACAAACCAACGGCCATGACTCACACACCTGCGATCGACAAAGTCCGACGGTTCCTCGCACTGCGGGAAGAGGCGAAGCATCATCTCGTAGCGGGATTCTTCGCCATACGTAAGGTGCTGCTGGAACTCGACCGCCGCTTCAACCTACACAACGGCATCTTCTACCTGCTTCCATCGGAACTGCCGCAACTGTTGTCCGGTGACAACCTTCTGTCACTGATCCGCACCCGGCAACGCCGACGCCGGGCCGAGCTGAGCCTGGAACTACCGCACCGGTTGGATCAGGATTTTGAAGCCATTGCCCGACCGGCCCCACCACTGAATGGATCGGCTTTGCAAGGTACCGGCGTCAGTGCTGGCGTGGCCGAAGGCGTGGTGCTCAAGCTCACTGAACCTGAAGCCCATGTGTTCACCGGCCCCACGATCCTCGTCTGCCCCAGTACCGATCCGGCATGGTTACCGTTGTTGATACAAGTGAACGGGGCCATCATGGAGACGGGTGGTACGCTATCACACGGGGCCATTGTGTGTCGGGAACTCGGTGTACCTGCCGTGGCCGGTGTGCCGGGCTTAATGCAAACCTTGAAGACTGGCGACCGCGTGAAGATCAATGGACGACTTGGCACGATTGAAGTACTGACGGAGCCGACGCCATGATTGTTGCCTTTGGTGAAGCGATGTTGCGATTAGCCCCGCCGAACTTCCAGCGGATCGAGCAAGCCCGTAGCTTTGATGTGGAAGTGGGGGGCACGGAGCTGAACACCCTGGCGTCGCTGGCTCGGCTGGGTCACGCTACGCAGTGGGTAAGTGCCTTGCCCGAGAACGCCATGGGTCGGTTAGTGCTCAACCGGGCGCGGGAGGTTGGCGTTGGTGTCGATCATGTGCTGTTCGACGAAGAAGGTCGCTGCGGGTTGTACTTCGTCGAGTTTGGTGCCTCGCCACGGGCCAGCACCGTCACGTATGATCGTGCCGCGTCCAGTGTCACCCAGGTGTCAGCGGGATCGACGGGCTTCTGGGGCGGATGGAAACCCGGCACGTTCGACTGGAAAACGATCTTCGCCGGACAGGTGTGGTTCCACGTCACAGGCATTACCCCGGCTTTGGGGGAGGCGTGTATCGACGCAACCAAAGAAGCCATCGGCTTGGCACGTGATGCAGGCTTGCGGGTGAGCTTCGACATCAACTTCCGCAGTAAATTGTGGACGGCCACTGAAGCCAGCCGAGTGTTGCGTGGCTTGATTCAAGGCGTCGATCTGTTGATCGCCACGGAGGAAGATGGCCAGCAACTCTTCGGCATCTCGCCCAGTAGTTACAGCGAGTTGGCCAAGCACCTCAGCGAGAAGTACTCGGTGCGTTATGTGGCAGCAATCCGGCGTGAAGCCCCACGTGTGTGGCAGAACCGCATCGGCGGGGTGGGCTACCACAACGGCAACACGATTGAAGTGCCAATGATCGATGTCGAGATTGTCGATCGCCTTGGTGCGGGCGATTCATTTGTGGCCGGGGTTATCCACGGCTTGATGGAGTCGAACTTCGAGAAGGGTTTGCAGTACGGTACGGCCATGGCGGCCCTGCAACACACCATGCCGGGCGACTTGCCGTGGTTCACGCAGGAAGACATTGAAGCCGTGCTGGATGGCGACGGCCTGCGCATCAAACGCTGAGCTTCAGGCCGATGGGCAGGCTCTCGCCGAACAGCCGTGAGCTTTCTTCAGCAGCATTTGTGTGAACTGTTTCCACCATGGCTGGCCAAGCCTCGGGGACACGGATGGATCGTAACAGCTTGGCCACACCGCTGCTGATATCCTCTTCCACATCCATGCCTCGTAGCCCACTCTTGCGGGCGAGTTGAGCAAGGCAGAAGGCCCAAGCCATCACGTCATTATCGGTATCGGGGCTGAACATCAGCAACTCAGTGATCCAGCGTGAAGCCACATCTGGATGCACGATGCTGTTGAGCGGGCCGTAGAACGGCACGCGGGCACCGATGCGGGTGAGACTCCAGAACACGTAGCTCGGCACTGGCTTCCGCTTCGAGATGGTGATGAGGTTGTCGCCGAGGTATTCCTTGGTCTTCACGTCCAGCCGTTCGAGGCTCCCGGCGGCCCGCCACATCTCAGCCAGTTCGTTGGCCTGCACCTTCGGGGCTGGCTTGCCCTTGCTCGGCAGCAGGGCCAACTTCAACCGAGCAAACAGGGCTTGCTGAAGGGCACCGTTCAGGCCACCGGCCACGCGCCGCCACATGATCCAGTAGTCGGCGCCGCCCTCCGGCACCACCAGTTTGTTCCCCCCGCTGATGGCACCGCTGGCCGTGCTGGTGAGGATCTTCCAAAGGGCTTCCACGCGGTAGCGGTCGATGGGATCGCCAAATCCGGGCCGCAGCACAAATCCCGCGAGGTTGTACCAGCGGGCCAGGTGGGCCGGGCTTTTAGTGCGGAAGTCCGACACTTTGTTGAGGTCGTCCCACAGCCGTCGGCATAGGGCCGTCGGCCACTCAAGACGTGGGCCTTCGAGTGCGGCTTCAAGGTGCTTCGTCAACTCCGGTGGTAGCGGTGCATCGTTCTCGAAGCAGCCAACGATTGATGCACCGGCAATGCTCGATTTGCTGTCGTCGTAAACGTCTTGAATGATCACGGCTTCGGTGGGTGCGGTATCGCCGCTGGGTCGCCGCACCACATCACGCACATTGAACTCGAGCTTCCAGCGGTTGTTCTCCCGCGACACGCATGAGAGTTCCAGCGTGCCGATTTCGGTGGACTTGGCGCTCAAGGTTACGGGAACTCGCTTGGCCCCGCTGCGTTTGCCTCCACGCAGGATGGTGTGCAACGGCGGCAACTCCAGCAATTGCTTCGGGCTGATGGTAAGCACATCGCCGGGTTGGTCGTCGGCTCGCACAGTACTGGTGTACAGCGGGAACAACACGGGCTCGCCGATGGCGAGTTCCAGTTCCGGCTTGGGGATGTGGATCTCGGATCCCTCGGCCATGCGTCTGGGCACCACGCAGATGACGCTTTGCTGCCCCGGTGTGCCACCATCAACGCCGATGTAATACGAACGAGCTGAACCCCCGCCGATGCGCTGGCCACCGGTGTGGGTCAGCCACGCCGAATACGCCGCACCCCAAGCAACGGCGAGATCAAGCGAGGGGTTAGTGAGCACCACTGGCTTCCACGGATTGTCATCCGTGCTGAACCACGGTGTCATCACATCAATGATGCGTTGACGCAAGCTGTTCGGTTGAAACACCCCGCCGTTGAAGAGGATGGCATCGGGGGCTGTGCCTTCTGGTAAGTGTTGACGCAGAAACGCGGCAAGGTGCTTGCTGATAGCCGGGTCGCTGACGTACGGTAGGCCCATCTCCTGCAGGCCAACCCTGCTGCTGGTGTTGGGGCTGGCAGTGAAATCACATTGCGGAAAGAACCCTTCGAAGAGCGATTGCCGAACATCGGCGGGGGTCATGTTCGCGGTTACCGCACCGGCAATCACGCTGCGGCCTTTGCCCACTACGGTAATCGGGAACTCTGCCGGTGGCTTCGGCCCCAGCAGGGTTTCCTTCGCTGATCGACTGGCTTGAATCAGCGAACCAAACTGCCCGGCATCGAGCTTGCCGCTGAGCTTGGCTTCCACACTCTTGGCTAGCGCCAAGTCCATGTTGTCGCCACCGAGCAGCAGGTGATCGCCCACGGCATCGCGGTGGAACGTGAGTTCGCCGTGCTCTTCGCCGGCCCGAATCAAACTGAAGTCCGACGTGCCCCCGCCGATGTCGATGACCACGCAGCGCATGCCAGCCGTAATGGCCCCGGCGTCGTCGCTGGTGTGCATCCCCAGCCAGCAGTAGAAGGCGGCTTGTGGTTCTTCCAACAAGGTCACGTGCTTCAGACCAGCTTGCCTCGCGGCGTCCGCAGTGAGGTTGCGGGCCACATCATCAAAGCTGGCAGGTACCGTCAGCACCACCGGGCAGTTCTGCAAGTAGTCCTCTTCAGCCCGGCCCTTGTGAGCGTTCCAGGCGTTCACCATGTGACGAAGATACGCCGCGGTCACCGCGAGCGGAGACAGGCGATCCACGTCCGGCGGCGCACCCCACGGCAACAGCGGTGCAGTGCGATCCACCCCCGTGTGACAGAGCCAGCTCTTCGCACTCGACACCAACCGCCCCGGCACCTTGGCCCCGTGTTCACGAGCAAAGCGGCCCACCACATCCACGGCGGACTTGTCCCACGGCAGGGCAATCGAACCTTCGGGAAAGTCGAAGGACGTAGGGCGATACAGAAAGCTCGGCAACAATGGTTGTGCTTCGGTGCGGCCCGCGCTCACCAGTTGAACGATCGGGAACGATTGCAGCTTCACCCCGCCCTTAGCCTTGGCTTGAAGATCAACGAACGCCAGGGCCGAGTTGGTGGTACCTAGGTCGATTCCCACAAGATATCGCGTCATGAATGAAGTTGCCCTAAACTACAGACTAAGAACTACAAACTACCGACTCGGAATGTAACTCTCGCCGACGCAGTCTCGATACGATTCGTGCTTCGTGAACAAGCTGTCGTCTGTAGTCCTGAGTTTGTAGTAAGTAGTCCAGGAACACATGACTCCAATCGTTTTAGGGCTGGACATCGGCGGGGCGAACATCAAAGCCGCGACTTCGGATGGTCGGGCTTCGTCGCTGCCGTTTGCATTGTGGAAGCAACCCGGCGAGTTAGCCCCAGCACTCAAGGCACTCATCGCGGACTACGCCGACTCAACCACTGTCGCCATCACCATGACCGGTGAACTGTGTGACTGCTTCCGCACCAAAGCCGACGGTGTTTCGCACATCGTACAGGCGACACAGCAAGCCGTTGGATTAGAGTTTTGCGTGTACTCCGTGTTGGGTACATTTCTGCCATCGGCCAAGGCTATCGAATTGTGGCAGCACACCGCTGCTAGTAACTGGCATGCACTTGCTACGTTCGCCGGGCGGTATGCCCCCACGGGGCCTGGCATGCTGATCGACTGTGGCAGCACGACGACCGACATCATCCCGCTGGCCGATGGAATTCCCGTAACTCAAGGCAGCACCGATGTCGCCCGCTTGAAGTCCGGCGAACTCGTGTATACCGGCATCAAGCGGACACCGCTGTGTGCCTTGCTTCCGCAAGGTGAGACCTGTGCTGAGTTGTTCGCTACCACCCAAGACGCCTACGTTGCGCTTGGGTACTCACCTGAAGAACCAGAGAATACCGACACCGCCGATGGCCAAGCTCTCACCATCATCAACTCCGAAACCCGCTTGGCCCGGATGCTGGGGGGCGATGCCAACACCGTGCCGCTGGATGAGATTCAACACCTTGCCCGTGCTGTCATTCGCCAGCAGGAAGCGTTGATCCTCTCGGCCAGTGGCCGGGTGTATCAACACTTGTTGTCGCTTCGCCCGGACTTTGTTGGTGTGCCAATCAGCCTGATCTTTTCCGGGGCCGGGGAACAGTTGGCCCGTGTGGTGGCCAGTCGCCCACCCTTTCAACCAGAACGTGTGATATCGTTATTCGAACGATTGGGAGCTAAGCTCTCCGAGTGTGCCCCGGCGTATGCCGTGGCGATGCTGGCCGCCGAACGAGGTGTCGCATGAAGTGGGTTTTTACGTTGCTGCTGTTGACTGGCGTAGCTACGGCGGCATCGCCAGAGCAAGAGTTGTTTGAAGCACTCGGTGGAACCAAGGCACTGGAGAAGGGCGAAGCGAAGTTTGTGCGCACGGCCGTGGCCAAGTTCTTTGAGGCCACCCACGCTGCGGAGATCAAGCAAGCCTTCGGTAGCGATGAAGAGGCCATCAAGAAATTCCTGACGGCCAACCCGGAACTTCGTGACACCCTGTACACCGCCATCGACCCCAACACCGATGGAGTGGTGTCCGCCCTCGAAGTCTTCCGCGACCTCTACAAACTTGGGCCGGACAACCTGAAAGCACACACGCAGTTGGCCGTGGCGCTGGCTGTGGTGTGGGATCAACCCAAAGCCGTGTACGACCAGACTCCGCACTCTGTACGCACCAAGAGCACCCTGCCCAGCGGCGTGAAGGATGTGAACCATGTGCTCAACTGGCGACAATACCTAGCTGATGAAAAAGCCTTAGGTGGTGTATCGCTCAAGCTGCCTTGGGAGTTCCTCGTTCACGTGGTGAACCACAAAAGCGTGAAAGAAGAACGCACCTGGGCCGTGAAGAACTACGGCAAACGTACCAGCATGATCGGCAAGATCTATCCCAGTGTGGAGTACGACACCAGGATGCTGCAAACCAAGTCTGCTGTGTGCAAACTGAATGGCAAAGACTATGACCTGCCCAGCATCCTGAAGTACGGCGGCGTGTGTGCCATGCAGGCCGACTTCGCGGCCCGTGTTGGCAAAAGCGTGTTGATCCCGACGGAGTACGTGGGTGGTGAAGGTGCCTCCGGCGGCCTACATGCCTGGGTGATGTGGGCCGAGGTGAAGAGCGTTTCACCCGAGGGCAAAGTCGAATTCACCATGCAGCGTGAAGGTGCTTACCTCATCGACAATTACTACGTGGGCGTGCTTCGCGACCCAAAATCCGGTGAACCAACCACCGACCGCGACATCACCCGTCGGCTAGCTTTCGTGGGGAACTCCCCGCTTTCTGCCCGCCATGCCGACTTGCTGATGAAAGCCTACCCGGCCCTCGCCAAGCAACGCGACTGGAAGCAAGACCAACGGCAGAAGTTCCTGCAAGCGGTGCTCGACATCTTTCAGTGGGACGAAAAGGCGTGGTTGGAACTGGCCGCGTTCCACAAAGCCGGCACGGTGAAGGACACCGACGCGGCCTACGCCAACGCCGTGAAATGCTTCGACACCTTCGCCAAACACCCGGACTTCGCCTGGCAGTTGCTTCCCGATTTTCTCAGCGCCGTGAAAGACCCGGCCCGGCAAACCAAGCTGTACGAGAAGGCCGTGATGGCATTCGAAGCCTTGGGCCGACCCGATCTCGCCTGTGAGGCCCGGCTCACGTTGTCCGACGTGCAAGCATCCGCCAAGGAATACAAAAAGGCCGCCGACGGCTTGGCTAGCACCATCCGCCGCTTCCCGGATGAGGGCCGCTACGTGCCCAAGATGATGAAGGAGTTGGTGAGCCTGTGCGAGAAGTTCGACGGCGGCACGGATTTGCTCGCCAAGTTCTATACAGCGATTCTGCCGAAGGTGCCCAAGACTCGTGGCGATGAAGTGAGCCAGTACTGCATCAAAATGCACGAGCAGGCCATCGAGTTCTTTACCAAGGCGAAGAAACCCGCAGATGCC
Source organism: Gemmatales bacterium (assembly GCA_038230995.1). Lineage (GTDB taxonomy): Bacteria > Planctomycetota > Planctomycetia > Gemmatales > Gemmataceae > JALHQU01. The sequence continues at coordinate 11,709 of JBBRME010000026.1, read as the reverse complement.
GACCGCACCAAGACCCAACTGTACGCCCTGAAGAAACTGGAGGGGCGGTAGAGCGGGGTCCGCTCCGCCACTTGCACTCAAACTTCGCCTATTTCTTCCGGGCAGGTTAGGTACACTAGCGAAACTTTGCTACAGGCTACGGAGCGACGGAACATGGTGTCACCGGATCAAATTCGTTCGGCTTATCTCTTCTTCCTGGGTCGTCCACCGGAGAGTGAGAAGGCAGTTCGGGATCACACCAATCATGCCAGCGTGGTCGAACTGTATCGCACGCTGATGGAAAGCGTCGAGTTCACCAACCAGTTGAAGGGGAGTACTCCTGCGGGGGCAGTACCAGCCACGCCCAATCCCAAGCCGACGATTGCCCCTGGCAGTCATAGCGATCAGGAAGTGGTCGAACGCTTTGCTTCGTTCACTGGGCCGGGGAAAACCGGGTATGTCACCGATCACATGGGTGGCATCACTCGCACCAGTTTTGTGAGTGTGCTGCCACAGTTTGATGGTCAGGTCTGGCCATCACCGCTGGTTTCCGAAAAGCTGTTCCCCATCTCCGAGTGGATTGGCACGCTGCGCAGCGTAGCCGAGGCCGACCCGGCTAAACCGTTCGTGATGATGGAATTCGGTGCAGGCTGGGGACCGTGGTGTGTGTCGTCTTTTATGGCCTGCAAGCAACGGGGCATCACCAATGTTCACGTGACCGCCGTAGAAGCCTCGCATCACCATGCGGCCTTTGCACGACAGAATTTCATCGATAACGGTCTCCCCGTCATGACGAGCCATGTGATTGATGGGGCCGTCGGGGCGAGCGACGGCTTTGTCGAGTTCCCAGAGCTTGACGATCCGTCGGTGGACTATGGCGGTTCCGTGGGTGATACACCGATGGCCAACCGGCCGAAGCCGACTAAGTTGGTGCGGGTCGCGTCCTATTCGATCAGTACCCTGCTGGCAACGGTTGACTATGTGAATCTGATTCACATCGACATCCAAGGGGCCGAAGCCGACGCTGTCGCCGCGGGGCTGGACTCGCTGAATAAGAAGGCCCATCGCCTTGTGATTGGCACCCATGGCCGCGAGATCGAACACAAGTTGCTGAATGATTTGTCGATGGCTGGCTGGCTACTGGAGTACGACCTAGCTTGTATCTACAGCATCAATAACGGGAAGTTCTCGCTACATGCCGATGGTTGCCAACTCTGGCGCAATCCAAGAGTGTAGAATAATGTTCTCGTTTTTGGCGAGCGGCGCGGCGTGAGCCCGCCGTGGAATCGAGTTGAGATAAGTTGAGATGACACGTAGGCCTCACGGCTCGACGCTCGCCAAAACAAGGCACTCGGGATCATGAACCAACTCACCGGACTCCGCGAGATTCTGCGCTACGTTCCCCGCTTTCGGGATCGTGTCTTCGTTATTGCCATTGATGGGGCCATCGTCGAAGATGACAACTTCCCCAACCTGCTGCTCGACATTGCATTGCTGCGAAGTCTGAGCATCCGCGTGGCGCTTGTCCACGGTGCGGCGCACCAGATCACACGGTTGGCCAAAGTGGCCAACATCACCCTGAGCGACATCGACGGCACCGGTATCGTGGATGCGCCCACGCTCCAGGTGGCTATCACCGCAGCGAACCGGGTCACGCACGAAATCCTTGAAGGGCTGAACGCGAACGACTTGCGCGGGGCGTACCCTAATGCCATCGTGGCTCATCCGGCGGGTATCCTCAGCGGTGTCGATCAACAATTCACGGGGCGGGTCGAACGGATTGACACAGGCTTGCTTCAGGCTCTCTTGGAACGCGACATCATCCCCGTAGTAGCCCCCATTGGTTGCGACGGAGTCGGCAGGTCGTATCGGTTGAACTCCGATGCTGTGGCGTCGGAGGTGGCGAAATCACTTCATGCCGTCAAGTTGATCTACCTCTGTACCGACGGCGGTGTGAGGGACGCCAAAGGCGTGATCCGACAGATGACTGTGGAAGAGGCCGACGCGTACTTGAAGAAAAATCGCACGGAGTTGCAATCGGGTACGCTCACGAAGCTCACCCATGCTGTGCGTGCGGGTCAGGGCGGTGTGGAGCGTGTTCACATCATTGACGGACGCGAACAGGAAGGCTTACTTGGTGAGGTGTTCAGCAACGAAGGTATTGGCACGCTCATCTATACCAATGAGTACCAGGCGTTCCGTCCCGCACTCAAAAAGGATACCTCGGCCATCTTGAAACTCATTCGCCAGGGGTTCGACACGGAAGAACTGGTGAAACGCACTCGGGCCGACATCGAGAAGCAGATCAACGACTTCTTCGTGTTTGAAGTGGACAAAAACCCTGCTGCTTGCGGGGCATTGCACATGTACCCCGAGCAAAACAAGGGTGAACTGGCCTGCGTGTTTGTCGATCCTCGCTACGAAAACCAGGGGATTGGCGGTCGGATCATGGGCTTCATTGAAGCGCAGGCCCGTTTGAGAGGATTGAGCACGCTCATCTGCCTGAGTACGCAGGCCATCAACTTCTTCATTCAAAAGGGTGGTTTTTCACTGGGTACACCAGATGACCTCCCCCCGGCACGGCGTGAACAGTACGACCGAAGCCAGCGCCGATCGCAGGTGCTGGTGAAGCGCTTGAATGATGCGCTCCACATCTGACGGTTGTTCCACCCGCTTGGCAGATCACCGTCATTCCTTACCCATCATCGCTTCGGCGTTGGCACGCAATTGACCGATGAGAGCAGTACGCCAACCCCACTAGGCAACTGCACATGGCAACATTTTTTGTGATCCCTCCGCGTGAATGTTTGGAACAAGCCGTCGCGGAGTTTATTGCTCGCATACTTCCTGGCTTGCCGGCAGAACCAGCAGTTACGGACACTCTCCTTGCTGCGGTGGAGTTTGAAGCCAACCGAGCGGGCGATGTCTATCTCATTCATCGTGAAGATTTGCCCGGTACCCGCGATGTCGTGAACGATTTGATCGACGCTTTTGGTGCCGAACGCGGTGATAGCGTCGTCGAGATCGGTAACAGTTCTGCGGGCCGGATGGCATCAGTTCGCAAATGTCAGGTGCTGGGGCGCGTGTCCGAACCGCAGTCGGCGCGATAACACAAGAGCATGAACACGCACGACACCGATGATGGCTGGTCGGACTTGGCCCGCGAACTGGGCATCGAGCCACCGCCACAACAGACGCTACCACTCCCCGAAGAAGAATCCGAGCAGGAGTTCTTCGACGAAACAGAAGCCTTGGCTGATGACCTCAATGTCGAGGCCACTGCTGAAGCCGCAGGCGATGAAGAAACGGAATCCGAAGTCGAAGGTGAAGGCGACGAACCGAAGAAGAAACGTCGCCGTCGCCGTCGCCGTCGTAAAGCCAACGGTGAGCCGGAAACAGAAGGTGATGCCAACGGCACCGAGGATACTGATGTGGATTCCGAAGAAACCGAAGCGGCGGAAGTGATCGATACCGGTGATCCGGAAACTGCAAGTGTAGCCGCGACGCGGGCACTCATCGACACTTGGGATGTTCCCTCGTGGGAAACCATCGTCACAACGATGTTGCACCGCCCAACGCGATAAATCAACGAAGCAACCCGGCGATACAAGTCGCCGGGTTTTTCTTGCGCACCGCGAACGAAGGGTTGCAGTAGAGCGCAAGGATCATGCCATACGGACAGTCAGAACTCATTGCTTTCTATTTTGTTGATCATGCCAAGCCTCGTAGCGCAATTCCCGTCGCCGCTTCACTTCGACCCACACGGCCTTCAAGGATCCCTCTCCATGAACACGATCAAGATGTGCTTCGATGGTTGCGTTGTATCCCTCAGCAAATGAAAGCGACGCCTCACTGAAAAAACAGCTTAGAACAATCAACTCCACACCGAACCGATCTCGGAGCATCAGCGCTAAATCCTCTCCCCAAGCTCCACGAACACCATATCGCAGCTTCGTTTGACCTACCACGATGTCTTGCTCTGCCGCTTTCATTCCACGTCTGCGTGCCGAATCGAGTTGTTCCATTAAAATCAACATCTCCGCTCTGCTGCGGCCCTTCGTTCGCGGCTCGCAAGTAAAACAAACACGACCATCCTCTACGTAATCGACTTCACAAATCGTTCGATCCGTTCCAAGGCCTTGTGCAGTTTCTCGGTGGATGATGCGTAGCAACATCGCACATGACCCGCGCCGCCGGCACCGAACGCATCGCCAGGTACCACGAGGACTTCGTGCTGCTTCAATAAGCGTTCAGCGAAGTCACTCGAACTCATCCCAAATTTCGTGATGCTCGGGAAGGCATAGAACGCCCCGCCGGGTATGGCGCAGTCGACTCCGATGCTATTCAACCCGGCCACCAACAAGTCGCGTCGGCGCTTGTACTCGGCCACCATGTGTTGAACGTCGTCCTCGGCATGGCGAAGTGCTTCCAACGCGGCGTATTGACCGGCAGTGGGTGCGCTCATGATGCCGTATTGATGCACCTTCATCATCAGCTCGATCACTTCTGGCGGGGCACAGGCATAGCCGATGCGCCAGCCGGTCATCGCATAGGCTTTGGAGAAGCCGTTGAAGTAGATCGTTCGTTCGCGGGCACCAGGCAGGCTCGGCACACACACATGAGGTTCGTCGTAGCTGAGACGGTCGTAGATCTCATCCGACAGAATCCAGAGGTCGTGCTTCACGCAGAAGTCCACCACCGCTTGCAAGCCTGCTCGGTTCATCACCGCGCCGGTCGGGTTGGTGGGGAAGCTCAACAAAATCGCCTTGGTCTTCGCTGTGGTCAAGCGTTCGAGGTCAGCCAAGTTGATGGCGAAGTTGTTCGCCGCACTGGTGGGTACCGACACCGGCACCCCACCAGCAAAGGCCACGCCCGGCTTATAACTCACGAAGCACGGTTCTACCACCAGCACTTCGTCGCCGGGGTTGATCAGTGCTCGAAGGGCGGCGTCCATCGCTTCGGACACACCGACTGTGACAAGGATTTCACTCTTCGGCGAATACGTCACGCCATAGCTTTCAAACGCTTTCTGGGCGATGGCCTCACGCAGTTCCAGCAAGCCGTAGTTCGAGGTGTAACTTGTTTTGCCCGAGTTGATCGAATCGATTGCGGCCTTGCGGATGCGATCCGGGGTTACGAAATCCGGTTCACCCACGCCCAGCGAGATAGCATTGGGCATCTCGTTGACGAGGTCGAAGTATTTGCGAATTCCGGAGACCGGTATCCCGGCGACGATTTTGCTGAGCGGTTTCATGGAGACATGGTAGTGAGTCGGCAAACGTGATGAAAGTGGGCTGCAAACGACAACAACGTTGGTGAAGGGCCAGTTGAAGGACCCTCCGCCAACGCTGATGATGAAACCGATTTACTTCACAACAGCTTCGAGCATGGCATCAATCGTGGCTTGGTGATCTTTGGGAACTTTGTTTGCCGCAAACTTCTCGCAGACTCCCTTGCACTCGATCTCGATGCTATCCGCGGTGGTGAGGCCTTGATCCACAACACCTCGCACCGTGATGCAACGACCGTTGAGTGTGTGCTTCACGGTGAACTTCTCGTTGACCCGTGTGAGTTGGAAGCTGGTCGAGGTTGTTGCAACTGTTGTGGCTGGCATCAGTCTTGGTGACAGCAACGGCATTGGCAACGGGAACAGCTCCGGGATATCCCACAGGAGTGGATCGAAGGTTGGTAGCACGGGAATCGGAAGCGGTTGAACTTGCGGCAGATTCAGGAGCAGAGTCTTTTCAGGGAGCCGAACAATGATGCGGTCTTTGTTCGACTCGACAATAGGCAGGTCTTGGGCGTGGGCAGTGTTCACCGAGATGAACAAGATCGAAGCAGCACCACTGAGCAGAGTGAGAGCTTTCATGGCAGGTCCTTGAAGGTTGGATGGTGTCAGGCGAAGTCGGGCGAATCTATGAAAAACGGGATGGTTAGAGCCATCCCGATGAGTTGTGTTGAGCTTCCGAGTGGTTGCTTAGTTCCTGATGACTTTGACTTTGCTGCTCGACACACTCGACGAGGCTTTGTTGCTCTCGAAGGTGCTGCCGAAGGGGGTGTTGACCGCTTTGAAGTTGCTGTTGCTGGCATTGGCGAAGGTGTTGGTGCCGATGCTGACGACAGCCCCGCTTGGCGTGATCGACCCACCGACCACCGTGGAAGCCCCGATGCTCGACGTTTGACGGCTCCCTTGAGCAACCGAGAATCCTGGGCCACTGATCGAACTGTTTTGCGAGTTATCCCGACTGCTGCTCATCGCGGCACCAGCACCGAAAGTCACACCGCCTGGGCTGGTCGTGAAGCCGGCGAAGTTGGAGCGGGAATCGACTGCCGTGTTCTGGAAGCCGGATTGTTGCACGATGCCCGATGGGCTGATGATGGTACTGGAACCGGCATTTTGATTGATCACGGTCTGTGAGTTTGAGCTGAACTTCTTCACAATCTGGGCTTGAGCCAGATTTGCGGTGGCTAGAACTGCGAGTGCGGCGATCGTCAGGGTGAACATCTTCTTGCACATGGGAACTCTCCGAATGGCGAATGCGAGTTTCGCACAGCCAGGTGTTTAGGTTTGGTGAAGCGACAAAAGATCGCCACACCTCGAGGGTTCGAGGACATCGTTAGGTTGGAAACTTCGTAGTGTTTTCGATGCGAAACCATCGCGAAAACGTGTCGTTTTGATCTTCCGTCCGTTCAGCTTATCCATCTTTCCTCTCGACACCACCGTGACGCAAAGCCAGGAGAAACTTGCACCTTTGCGGAAAAGAATTCCTCAAGTTTCGTGTAAGGATGAAACTCGTATCACTGGTTCATCTCCGTACGAGACTGTCGAGCTTTTGGGCAACATCACAAAACGCCGGTCCTCGTTGGCTTAAGTCGCCTTGACCCAAATCACCGGTTTTCTGACGATACTCTTGCCCAGTGGCCGCAGGATGCAGGATGCAGGTGCAGCAAAACAGGATGCGCATCACCACGGATGATGGTGTGGCAACAGTTTGGATCGGTGGTGGAGCGGAGTTTCACTTCGACGACCTTTGTGAGTTTGCGCGCCAGCTCGTGGATCTTCAGAAGATTCCAGCACTCGATTTGATTGTTGTTCGTGCCGACTCCGACCCACAAACTCCGTCCATCTGGCAAGCCCGCCCCGTCCTGATTCAACCGGATGACTCTGCCGCACTTCGATTCGCTCGCCGGGGTACTGAATTCCTAAACGCTCTTCGCAACTCCGTGGTGCCCACGCTGGCCTTCATTGAAGGAGCTTGCACGGGCCTCGGCTTGGAGTTGGCACTGGCCTGCGATGAACGCTTCGGCGTCAGTGGAGCAACGGCGACCTATGGCTTTGGCTCCGCACCTACGCCCTGGGGTGGTAAGAAACGAGCACGCGAACTGTTCGGCCAACGCACTTCCAACGTCTTGAGCAAAAGCCAAATTACGGCACGGCAAGCCCGTCAGGCACGGGTGCTGGATCGTGTTTGTTGCCAGCGCCGGGCGAAGATCGATCTGCAATCATGGATTGATTACCGTCGACAGTTCCCAATCAAAAAACGCGGGCTACGGTGGTGGGTGCCTTCCCTGGATCGGCAACAAGTTGCTGAACGTGAGGTATTTCGTCGGGCTGCTCTGGCAGGTGTCTACGATCCGCTTCCAGCAATCGTCGAATCGATCAACCCGTACCAGCCCGTGAGCAACGTTGCCCTCGTGGGTGAGTATCCTCACTGGCCGATCTTGGCACGAGAATGGTGCCTAAGTGGGGTGAACGTACAGTGCGTGGGGTTTGAACTTCCTGCGATGACCGCTGCCATGCAATCGGGCCGAGTGACTCCGCTGGAAGCAAGTCAGGCAAACGAACGGCTCTGGATCGTGCCTGATGCAGTAGCACTGCAACCAGCGAATCTCGTGTTTCTTGATGAGCAATCCGCCAGCATGGCCGTGATGTTGGAACGCGATCTCGCAGCCCGCACACTCTTGGTGCTGCCAGAATCCTTTGCTCGGCGGTTGTGTGATTTTGCTGTGCACCCGCAACGTGTGGTGGGCTTCCACTGGCAATCGGACGGCTACGAACTTTCAGGTAATGACTCCACAACGCAACAACTCTCGATCTGGTTGGAGCAATTGGGCGTGCCGCATACGGTTTGCACACGAGACACAGATCTCTACGGTCTAGTGGATGCGACACCGCTGGACATTGGTTATGATGGTGCAACCGCAACGCGGCCCATCGGAGCTTCGCGTGCAACGCCGACTCGCCTTCACACTGATTGAACTGCTGGTGGTCATCGCCCTGATAGCCATCCTGATTGGGCTGCTCATACCTGCTGTGCAGAAGGTTCGCGCGGCAGCCAGGCGCTTGCAGGATCAAAACAATCTGAAGCAACTCAGCCTCGCGACTCATCATTATGCCGTGACCAACGAACAGCAACTTCCACCGGCGATGACATTTGAGAAAGGGCTGTATCGCTATTGGTTTGGTCAGCAGATGCCGAACACGGTGAAGATCGATCCGGTAAACGGCTTCTTGATGCCGTACTTGGAAAACAACCAAGCCGCGCTCCAGAACCCTGCTAAATCGCCCGGTAAAGTGTGGCTGCGTTTCGACGGTGGCAGCGGTGGTTACGGCTACAACTGGCGTTACCTCACAAAAACCACGTTCCCGGCACCGAATGACACCCCAGTTTGGAAGCCCGTGATGTTGCATCACGTTCGCAGCACCAGCCAGACCGTGCTGTTCTGTAATTCCGTCACGGTGAATTGGGACGGCAACCCCGGCACGATTACTGTTCCACGTTTGGTGGAGAACCCGTTTGCCGAGCCACCCAGTTGGCGTTCACCGTCCGTGCATTATCGCTTTCATGGCCGCGTGGCCAACGTGAGCTTTGTCGATGGCCACGTCGAGGCGTACACGCAGACCACTCGCAATACCCCACTCAGTACCGACCCCACCAGTGTGGTCCCCTTCCGCGATCAGGAACTGGTCTTCGACATCGGCACCGACGATACCCTGTGGGATCGGGAGTGAGCTTGGTTTGCTGAAGCGAGCCTTCATCACCCGAAGTACTCCACGGCGTTCTGGAACAGCTTGAGGCCATCGCCCACGGGGGCGAGGCCGTCGCGGGTCCAGCGCGGGTGCTGCGTGGGCAGGATGTGGCGTTCGGGGTGGGGCATCAGGCCCAGCACCAGCCCGGAGGCATCGCAGATACCTGCAATGTCGTCCTGGCTGCCGTTGGGTGTGTGCGGGAACCCCGCACCGGTTTTGCCTTGCGGGTTGGTGTACTTCAGCACCACCTGACCTGCATCGCTCAGGCCTTTCAGAATCCACTCTTTGCGGGCCACGAAGTTCCCCTCGCCGTGGGCTATGGGGATGTACAGGGATTTCATGTCCTTGAGGAACGGGCTTTTCTGAGAGGTGACATTCAGATTCACCCAGCGATCCTCGAACTTGCCATGGGTGTTGTGGGCCAGTGTCGCCAGCGGGCCTTCTTCATCGGCTGGCAGTAGCAGTCCGGCCTTCAAGAGGATCTGGAAACCATTGCAGATGCCGAGGATCAGCTTCTCGGCACTGCGGAACTCATGTACGGCCTCGGCGAGGAAGTTCTGCAATTGGGAAGCGAGGATTTTGCCTGCGGCCACGTCGTCGCCGTAGCTGAAGCCACCGGGCAGAACGAGGATCTGGTACTGCTGAAGTTTGGCGGGTTGCTCCCGCAGGGCATTGATGTGAATCTTCTCGACGATGGCCCCGGCTTTTTCAAAAGCGAACGCGGCCTCAGCATCGCAATTCGTGCCGGGACTTCGCAATAACAGGACGCGTGGAGTGGCCATAGGAAAGTTTCGTGAGGACGACGGTTTTTGCTTGACCGCGCTTTTGTAGGCGACCATAGTAGTTTCGTCATTGTTGCCTGGTCCCCATTTTTGCCTGAGCAACCTGACATTGCGGCCCATGAGGCCAGAAAACGGCGCATCTTTGGGGCCAAAGGGCCTTGTTCCCAAAAAATTTGGCTAGCGGCGTTGACAGAGTGCAGGAGCCAGTTAATATCTCCTCATGTCGCCAGCGAAAGCCGGTGGCACCAAACGAGTGGAGAGACAACTTCGGTTGTATCAAAACTCGCTGGATCTTTGACAATTCGGCAGCGTAAGAGCCTTACCAGAGTGAGCATTGTCGCCATTTAGGACAACTCATTCTGGGCTGACCGGGTTGTGCCGGTTGGCATAGTTCAATTGAGTTGAAACCGAATGAGCGACCACGGTTGAACACTTAAAAGTCACTTGGCTTCGGTCGAGTGGTAATACACTTTTGAAGGGTTTGATCCTGGCTCAGAATGAACGTTGGCGGCGTGGATTAGGCATGCAAGTTGAGCGAACCCAGCAATGGGGAGCAGCGTAAGGGGCAGTAAGGCATAGGTAGCTACCTGAGGTTCGGGCATAGCCTGTAGAAGTACAGGGTAATTCCCGATGATGTCGCAAGACCAAAGATTTATCGACCTCAGAGGTGCCTATGTGATATTAGCTAGTTGGTGAGGTAATGGCTCACCAAGGCGAAGATGTCTAGCGGGTGTGAGAGCACGACCCGCGCCATTGGCACTGAGACACTGGCCAAACACCTACGGGTGGCTGCAGTCGAGGATCTTCGGCAATGGGGGCAACCCTGACCGAGCGACGCCGCGTGTGCGATGAAGGCCTTCGGGTTGTAAAGCACTGTCGAGAGGGAGAAAAGCGAAAGTTTGATCTATCTCTGGAGGAAGGACGGGCTAAGTTCGTGCCAGCAGCCGCGGTAAGACGAACCGTCCAAACGTTATTCGGAATCACTGGGCTTAAAGGGCGCGTAGGCGGGCTATCAAGTCCGGGGTGAAATCCTCTAGCTTAACTAGAGAACTGCCTCGGATACTGATGGTCTCGAGGATGATAGGGGCATGCGGAACTGGTGGTGGAGCGGTGAAATGCGTTGATATCACTAGGAACTCCGGTGGCGAAGGCGGCATGCTGGATCATTTCTGACGCTGAGGCGCGAAAGCCAGGGGAGCGAACGGGATTAGATACCCCGGTAGTCCTGGCCCTAAACGTTGGGTACTAGGTAGTAGGCTTTACATGGGCTTACTTCCGAAGCAAAAGTGTTAAGTACCCCGCCTGGGGAGTATGGTCGCAAGGCTGAAACTCAAAGGAATTGACGGGGGCTCACACAAGCGGTGGAGCATGTGGCTTAATTCGAGGCTACGCGAAGAACCTTACCTAGGTTTGACATGTTCGAAAGAGGTGGGAAGTAGAACCCGGAGACGGGAACGAACGGTATCCAATCCGGAACCCATCACAGGTGCTGCATGGCTGTCGTCAGCTCGTGTCGTGAGATGTCGGGTTAAGTCCCATAACGAGCGAAACCCTTACCATCAGTTGCTACTTATAGGACTCTGGTGGGACTGCCGGTGTTAAACCGGAGGAAGGTGGGGATGACGTCAAGTCCTCATGGCCCTTATGTCCGGGGCTACACACGTGCTACAATGGTGGTCACAGAGGGAAGCCAAGCCGCAAGGTGGAGCCAATCCCTTAAAAGCCATCTAAGTTCAGATTGGTCTCTGCAACTCGAGACCATGAAGTTGGAATCGCTAGTAATCGCGGATCAGAATGCCGCGGTGAATACGTTCCCGGGCCTTGTACACACCGCCCGTCACACCATGAAAGTTGGTCGTACCAGAAGTCGCTGTGCTAACCGCAAGGAGGTAGGCGCCCAAGGTATGGTCGATGATT
>JBBRME010000025.1:0-32576 GCA_038230995.1 Gemmatales bacterium | reverse complement strand
GCTCCGTGCGCGGCTCTTTACCGAAAAACAAAGGTGCACCCTGAAGCGAGTGAATGATGTGATGTGTGCCCATCCACACCTCTCCCCGTATTGGTTTTGTTGGTAGAAAAGCGAACCCCTCACACAACACTGTCCCGGTTCACATCAACGATGAACGGCACCTTGGCCTTGTCGAGTGCCTTCATCAGTGCCTTCGCACCTTTTTTCTTCTCCAAATCTCGCTCAACTGTGGTGATCGGTAACACGCGGTAGAGTTGCACCGTCTTGCCGTCGGATCGCTCGAAGGACTTTTCCGGAACGAGCAGCAGACAGGTGAAGATAGTGCCAGGGATGATCGGCTTGGCCGGGTTGCCGTTCGCGATGATCGTGATTGGGTGGTTGAGCCAAGTGTCGTTTGCAGAGGGATACTGTGCAATCTGCCGCAGCCAGCGCATCGGCCAGTTCCACTTGGCGACTTTCACCTTGCGGTAGTCCCAATCGCCGGGCAATTCGATGAACAACTCGGCCAGGGCGTAGTCTTCTTCGCCATCCGGCACCGTCATCGGTTGATCCGAAAGCCCGGTGGTGAACAAAGTGAGGTGCTGAATCGAACCGGAAGGCGGTACGGCATGTACCGTGATCGGTTGGCCGGTCGGGATGATCTCGATGAGCGACTTTTCGTCCACCGGCCCGACGGTGTTATTGAAGTGGTCGATCACTTCTTGAGCAGGGGTCTTGGATTTGGCCGCTTTCTTCTTCGTTACGGGATTGGCCTTGAGTTCCTCTGCCGTCTTGGCGCCGTTCGCTCGCAGATACTTTGCAATCGCCGGCCGAGACTTAGCCCAATCGAGTGCAGTAAAAGTGTCGTTGGGGTCGTCGTAGAGCAGGAAGATCTGATTGACGTCAATTCCATTGTCGACGAGCAACCGCACACACCGCATGGCAAGGTCATCGTCGCTGTGGTTGGTAGCTGAAATTAGCGGCCGATCCAAATCTGGATCGGCCCCATGATCAAGAAGATAGCTAGCAACAGCGAGATGACCTTCGCCTACTGCACCGCATAGTGCAGTGCGTCTCGATGTTTTTGGATAGTCAAAAGCATTCACGTCGAAACCAAGTTCAACGAGAGTTTTCACAGTTTTAAGGTTGCCTTTACTACAAGGCGACAAAAGCCAAGTGTTATCACCGTCCCATCTGTGACCGGAAATTAACCATGGGTGCGACGCACACAATTCTTTGATCAGGCCAATTTCTTGATCATCGATTGCATTTCGTAGCTTATAGCCAATCTTCTTGTTCTCTTCAGTCCACATGGCTTTCCTCTAAACCTGTCACGTCAATGGCCTTCTGCTTGTCTCATTGTCATCGTCGTGTTAGCTGCACCTATTTACTTCGTACAAAGTTATACCAGAGCACCTTCCGTTACAATTCTCCTACTCGTCATAGTAATCGATCATTTGGCACAAACTACCTGCTGGCATGAAGTTAGGTTTGCACGGCCAATTTATTCCAACAATGATTCTTCTCATTGAGGGTCGCAGGCGGGGGTGTCCGCATGTGCGTGAGAAACATCAACTCCAGACAGAATGACGTTTTGGAAGGTCGGTAGTACGGGGATTACAAAAAAACGCCGGTGGGATGACCACCGGCGTTTCGAGTTGTTTCACTTGGCTCACTGGCAGCTTGGCTCACACACCGGCACGCAGCGGGTGACCGGCTTGCACACCGTGTAGGCTTGCATTTCGCAGGTGGTGATTGGAACCATGCGGCACTCTTGCACTTCTTCCATGTGACAAACGGACTTGCACACCATGCGAACGTGTTGCTCGGTCACGGTGCGGCAGGTGTTGAAGCAGACCACTCGTTGATGTTGCTCCGTCACATAGCGAACCGTGCGAACTGGCACTTGGCGAACACACTCTTGCGGAACGTTCTCAACCACACGACGACAAACTTGGCGAACGTGTTGTTCCTGCTCGATGCGGCAGGTGGTGTAAGGAATGTTCTGCACGTAGGTCTCTGGCACGTAGTTCCAGACGCGTTTGCAAACGATGCGAGTGTGTGTCTCAGGCACCAGCTTGCAGGTTGTTACTGGATACTGAACCGTGCGGGTTTCCGGTACATAGCTGCACACGCGGCGTGTCACCATCCGAGTGTGAACTTCTGGAACCACGCGGCAGGTGTTGTAGCACACCTGGCGAACGTGTTGTTCAGCCACCGTGTAGCAGCGTTGTTTGGTGACCATGCACGTGTGTTGCTGGGCTTCCGTGCGGCAGGTGGTGTACGGAATCTGCACCGTCTTCGTTTCAGGAATCTGCACCGTGCGGCATCGGTTGACCATCCGCGTTTGGGTTTCTGGAACCAAGCGGGTCGTGCAGTATGGCACGCACATCATCTCGGTGTACGGCACGCATCGGGTGTACGGCACTTGCACCGCTTCACAGATGGCTTTACGCACGCAGTGTGTTTCGCTGATCGTGCGGCATTCCGTACGGGGCACGTACACCTTCTTGCAGATCGTTCGGCTCGGGCATTGCACCGTCTCGCACACCACTTCGCCTGGGCAGTATCGGCTGGTGCAGGTGCATGGATCGAAGCTGCACGTTCCGGGCAGTTGCACCTTGCGGGTGACCACTTGGCCGGGCACGACTTCGGCGATGGTTTGCCATTCACCGGCATCCACGGTCACAGTGCGTTGCGTGGTCACGGGCTCATTCACATATCGTGTCGTGTTCACAGTGCGATAGTCGGTTTCAATTCGGGTGCGTGTGACCGGCACTTGGCGAACGTGTTGTTCCGTGACTGGGCGATAGGTCGTGTACGTTTGCGGTTCTTCGTAGTTTTGTGTTTCGCACCGCACTGTTGTGTACGTCTGGCTGCGAACATGCTGCTCCAGCACCTTGTGGTACGTCGTGTAGTTGACGGCTTCTTGGTATGGTTCCACCACGCGGCGATAGGTGGTGTAAGGCACGTCGCGGGTGTGTTGCTCCACCACCGTGCGGTTGACCGTGTAGTTCACGGGCTCTTGAATCTCGTTAACCACAGGGCGGTTGACGGTATAGGTCCGCTCTTGCATCGTGGTTTCCGACACACGACGGTTCACGGTGTAGCTCACAGGCTCTTGTACTTCGCTGACCACCGGTCGCATCACGGTCTTCGTCACTTGGCGAACATGTTGCTCGATAATCGGCTTGTTCACCACGTAGGGTACCTGCTCGACCACTTCACGCACCACAGGGCGGTTCACCGTGTAGCGTTGCTCCTGCATGGTCACGTCCACCACCGGGCGGGTGGTGTTGTACGTTTGCACTTGCTGTTGCGGTTCAATGATGTTGCGGGTCGTTGTGTACGGAACCGCTTCTTGAACCGTGCTATACACGGGGCGTTGGCTGGTGAACGTCTGTGGTTGCAGCACTGTCTTGCTGACGGGGCGGTATTGCGTCTCTGCAACATACTCCGTCACGGTTCGATATTGCACCGTAGGTATCACTTGAACCGGCGCACATTGGGCAGGGGTCACGATGGCTGCCGGGTAACGGCAGAACCCGCAGTGGAAGGCACTCGCCTTCGTCGCGAGGCCCATCGAACCCGCGAGCGTAGCCAAAGCAACCATAAAGAATCGCGAGGAATTGTTCATTCATCCACCTGCCTTGTTGTGCATCCAGGGTGCAATCATCGTGCGAAGCATTCGCGCAGTTCGTCTCTTATAGTGTGCCTCTTGAAGTGCGTTGCGCCACGAGGATTGCTGGCCAGTTCAACCAAATGTGAGTGATGGAAGCCGATACGCCCGACGTTCTCGCCATAGTCGCGCCAAGTCGCCAACTGATAGGAGCGTTGTAATCGACACAGATTGACATGGATTCTTCTTTTGTAGCCTTTGCTTGCAGTGCCAAGGTGGATTGCTTAAACTCACAACTGTGGCAACGGCCACTCCTACCTTCTCCTCATGTTGAATCCCGCCATGGTGCGGGGGAGCCTCTCTCATGACGATCCGTTTTACACGACGTTCGGCCCTCAAGCTTGGGGCCACGGCTGGCTTGGGTTATCTGTTCACTGGCCCGGCGTTCTCAGTAACCCGTGCGGCCGGGTCGAACGGGAAGTTGTACTTCGCGGGCATTGGCGTGGGCGGCAAAGGCGAGTCAGACATCAAGCACGCAGGCACCCACGGTGACGTCATTGCTCTGTGCGATGTCGATGATTCCAAGCGGGGCCTCGGCTGGGCCAAGGAGAACTGGAAGCAAGCCAAGACCTTCAACGACTACCGCAAGCTGTACGAAGACAAGGAAATCGTGAAGACTCTGGACGCCGTGGTCGTGAGTACGGCCGACCATCACCATGCCCTCGCCAGCATCCTTGGCATGAAACTCGGCAAGCACGTGTACTGCCAGAAGCCACTCACGCACTCCGTGTTTGAAGCCCGCATGATGAAGAAAGTGGCCCGTGACAACAAAGTCATCACACAGATGGGTAACCAAGGTTCCGCACTGCCGGGCTTGCGTCGCGCTGTCGAACTGATTCAAGGTGGCATCATCGGCCCAGTCAAGGAAGTCCACATCTGGACCGACCGCCCACGTGAATTCTGGAAACAATCACCAAACGTCACAACCCGCCCGATGGGCAAGCATGACGTGCCGAAGAACATCTCGTGGGAACAGTTCCTCGGTGGGGCGCCGGAACGGCCTTACGCACCTGGATACACTCCATTCCTCTGGCGCGGCTGGTGGGACTTCGGCACCGGGGCCATCGGCGACATGGCTTGCCACACGGCGAACATGGCGTTCCGAGCCTTGAAGCTGGCTCACCCGACTACCATCGCCGCAATGAGTGGTGAAGTCAACACAGAGACGGCCCCAGCTTGGGCACACGTTACCATGACCTTCCCCGAACGTGACAAGGACAATCCTGCCCTCACGCTGCACTGGTACGAAGGCAGCAAAGACGGCAAGAAAGTGACCCCGCCAGCAGAATTGGTGGAGAAGGCACTCAAGCTCGACACCAACGAAAAGCGCAAGAAGCAGCTCGTCGGTAGCGGGAGTATGTTCGTGGGGGCCAAGGGAGTTCTGTACAGCCCGGACGACTACGGCGCGCAGTGCTTCGTGGACCCGGAACTCATGAACAAGAACATGACTAAGCCGGAAACCCTGCCGGATTACAAGGGTAGCAACGACGAAAACAACAAGAAGGAATGGGTCGAAGCGATCAAGGCCAACAAGTTCGAGATGGCCTACGGCAACTTCGATTACAGCAGCCTGCTCACCGAAGCCTTCCTGCTGGGTAACGTCGCCATTCGTACCGGCAAGAAGCTAGAGTGGGACGGCCCGAACATGAAGGTGACGAACGTGCCCGAAGCGATGCAGTACGTGAAGACCGAGTACCGCAAAGGCTGGGAAGTCACCGAGAAGATGTAAGTCATCTCGCCCCGGCTGCGTCAGCATCCGGGGCTGTTTTTGGTCATGCACTGCTGCAATTCGGAGTATGGCCATGTGGCGAAGTGTCGTCGTGTTGTTGGCTCTGATTGGTTCGGCGGGTGCGGAAGAACTGCCGAAGGGTTGGCATGGCACTTGGAGCGGAACACTGGTCATCACACCACCTTCGAACAAGCCCACGGAAATTCCGATCAGCTTGAAGATCGAGCCAATCAAAGATTCACAAAACGTCACCTGGTCGATGACCTACCACGAAAAGAACAAAGACTTGGTGAAGGCCTACACCCTCAAGTCCGATGCAAAAAAGTCTGGCGTCTTCGACATCGACGAAAACAATGGCATCGTACTACCTGCCCGGCTGGTAAAAGGTGTGCTGCTGAGTGTATTTGAAGTGGAGGAGAACTTACTGACCGCACGTTATGAGCTGACCGACGGCACCATCAACTTTGAAGTCACATCCGCGAGCAAACAACCAAAGAAGACGGGCAATGACACCGTGCAAGGGTACGTTGTCACGGTGGTACAGTCGGCGATCTTGAAAAAGAAATGAGTTGCATCCGCGTTGCTATTTTGAACGCAACAAGATCGCGTTGATGATCGCCATCATCGACGCGACTTGCAGCGTTTTCTGATTCATCATTGACCTACTTCTTCAACTCGGCCGTAAGTTTCAGCGTTACGGGGCCATCAAGCAGCTTGCCGAAACTGCTGAGCAGTTCCTTGGTGTGTTCTTCGGTCATGTGTGTTTCAAGCGCCTTGAGGTCTTTCCATGTTTCGAGCAACGTCACAAGAGTTGGGTCTTCGACGTCTTGCTGGAAGGTATAAACCACGCAACCTTTCTCCTTGCGGGTGGCCGTCTCCGCCTTCATCGCCATCTTCAAGAACTCGTCGAGTTTGTCTTTCTTCACCTTGGTGCTGACGATCAACGAGAACTGTTTCTCGGCGAGGCCAGCCGCCTTGATGCGCTCAGGTAGTGGTTTGTCTTGTGCGAACGAGAGACTTGCACTCGCAACGATCATCACCATAGCCAACACGAATCGAAGCATGAATCGAACTCCGGGATTGAGGAACAGTTGCATTTTACCGAGACGATAAGAAATCAGCTTGGGCAGAACGGACGAGCTGACCGAGAGACTGGGTTGAGGTTGCGACGTTGCCTGATTTTTGGTCAGATTTCACTGTGTTGTTCGCCACGACACGTTCATTCCCCCATGGATGGGTACTGCTCATGAATCGGTCGTTCTGGTTGGGTGTTGTAGCGTCGTCGCTATTGTTGGGTGGAGTTGCAGTTGGGTGGACACTGAGCCAACAACAATTAGCAAATGCGGCACCCAAGACGGAAGCCAAGCCAATGGCGCCGTTGCGGGCCGGGCACATCAGTGCCAGCGAACTGATGAAGAGCTACAAGAGTTGGCAGGCGGCCGCGGAGGGGATGAATAAGAAGCGGCAGGATGGTGTGACGAGACTCGGGCAGTTGCAAGGCCTCGTACAAGCCAGCGCGAAGCAAATGGAAGGTGCAACAGGGCAGGAGAAAACACGACTGGAACAAGTGGCCCTGGATGCCCGACGGAACCTGGAAGACTCCGAGCGTACGTTCAAGGAAGAACTGGACAAGCTCGCCAATGTCGAACTCCTGAAACTCTTCAAAGACATCAATGCAGCGATCCATGAACTTGCGGATGAGAAGCAACTGGATGCGGTGTACATCCATCCCGTACATCCGGATCGTGGCTTGGAAGAGGCAAAGAACACCCCGCAACTCTTCATTGACATGATGCTGCGTGCGACGGCCTTGCAACCGGTCTATCTGCGGGACACCGTGGACATGACCGCCGAACTCCTGAAAAAGTTGAACACGAAGAAAGCCGATTAGCGATACACTGGGCAAACACACCCAACTGACTTTCGCTATGCGTGCTCTCGTTGTCGTTTTGCTTTTGGCCTCTGTCGCCTCGGCTCAATCAACCAAGCCGAACATTCTGCTTATCCTTGCGGATGATCTCGGTTACTCCGACCTCGGCTGTTACGGCAGCGAGATCGCGACGCCAAACCTTGATGCCTTGGCCAAGAATGGCCTGAAGTTTCAGCACTTCTACAACACCGCCCGTTGCTGGCCGAGCCGGGCGGCAATCCTCACCGGATACTACGCTCAGCAAGTGCGGCGTGATGCAGTGCCCGATGTGAAAAGCGGTAACCCAGGCATCCGCCCGGAGTGGGCCAAACTACTGCCAGAGTTACTGTCCCTGGCGGGTTATCGAAGTTATCATTCGGGCAAGTGGCACGTCGATGGAATGCCGCTGAAGAACGGCTTTTTGCATTCCTACAGTTTGAACGACCACGACCGCCACTTTGGCCCCAAACAACACACACAAGACGACGTAAAACTGCCCGAGGCAAAGGAAGGCTACTACTCCAGCACGTACATTTCGAATCATGCGATGGAGTGCCTGACGGAACACTTCAAGGATCATCCCAAGGCACCGTTCTTCGAGTTCCTCGCCTTCACCGCACCGCACTTTCCACTCCAAGCCCCGGCCAAGGACATCGAGAAGTACAGCAAGGTGTACGCCGCCGGTTGGGATGAACTGCGTGAGGCTCGTTGGAAGAAGATGCAGAAGCTCGGCCTCGGTGGCACCGCGCTGGCCCCTGTGGAGCGAGACATCGGCTCGCCGTACTCCAAGACGGCCAAGGACGCCCTGCCCAAGCTGGGGGCCGGTGAAGTGAACGAACCCAAGGCTTGGATTGACCTCACAGCAGTGCAACGCGAGTTTCAAGCGAAGAAGATGGCCGTACATGCTGCGATGGTGGATCGCATGGATCAGGAGATTGGCCGTGTGATTGACTTGCTCAAGAAGAACGGGCAGTTCGACAACACGTTGATTCTGTTCCTGTCGGACAACGGCGCGAGTGCGGAGATCATGGTGCGTGGCGATGGCCACGATCCGCACGCCGAGTGTGGCACTGGGGCTACCTTCCTGAGCTTAGGAGCCGGTTGGAGCACGATGGCGAATACCCCGCATCGTCGCCATAAAACGTGGGTACACGAAGGCGGCATCTCGACCCCATTCATCATGCACTGGCCTCAAGGCATCGCCGCGAAGGACGAATTTCGCAAAGCCCCCGCTCATGTTGTCGATTTACTGCCAACGTTTCTGGAGGTAGCTGGTCAGAAGTTCAACACGCCTGATGCGCCACCGTTGCCTGGCGTGAGTCTGCAACCCATGTTTGCTAAGGAGTCGCTCATCAAACGTGAGCCGATCTGGTGGCTGCACGAAGGCAACAAAGCCTTGAGGGATGGCCAGTGGAAGCTCGTGAGCAATAAAGATGGCGCGTGGGAGCTGTACGACCTGAGTGCTGATGAAACCGAGACGAAGAACCTAGCAAAGGATCACTCGGAGCGTGCAAAGTCGATGGCTGCAGCATGGCAGAAACAGTGGGAGTCGATCCAAGCAGATGCTCGGCGAGGTTTAGTGAAGAAGTAACTTCGAACCTGGAAAAACAAAAACACCCCAGTGGTTGCCGGGGTGATCAAACCGATTGCGATTTGGATTGTTACTTAGGCGACAACAGCGGCCTTGCGACGCAGGCGACCCAAGCCGAGCAGCGGCAGAGCCAAGCCAGCGAGGGCCAGCGTGGCGGGTTCTGGTACGCCGTTGACTTCACCCACAGGTACTTCGGTCGTGGTGATGTTGCTGTCCTTCTGGCCGTCTGACGTACGGTAGGTTTCAGCGGTGAAGTCAGATTCTTTGCGGTCGCTGTACAGCGAGATGGCCGAGAAGTTCCCAAGACCGAGTTGACCGGCAGGGATGGTTGGCCCGTTGTAAGTGAACACAAGGTTTGAGATTGAAGGATCGTCTACCGGGTTCAACACCAGTGGGGTAGCCCCAGCGCTGACGACGTTGACATTCCAGTTACCATCAGGGCCAGTTGCGGAGCCCGCGACCAAACCGTTAAAGTCATAGATGGTGAAGTAGTTACCAGCTTGCAACTTCGAGTCGGTCGGCAGCACAATGGCGTACGTCCAACGGTAGTTGCCAGTGTCCGGCACAACCGACACTTGCGTTGGCAGCAAGCCCGCGCTGGCGGTGCTGACCATGGCCACGGTGGCTACGGCTACTGCAAACATTCGAGAAATCCAACTTCGACGAATCATGTGGTCACTCCTTGATCAGGCGAACATCCTGGGTGTAGGTTTCGCGTATGGGGGGAAACCCGGTGTGTTTGTGTAGCCAACTCGCCTGAATTGGCGGGCTGGCTTTCAAAGCGAGTTCGACAATAGGCACTTCAAAAATCGCTGTCAATCTCAACTGTTTCGCTCAAGATCACTTCGGCCCTAGCCGAGTGTCGGCTTTTTACGCAGGCGACCCAAGCCGAGCAGCGGCAGAGCGAGCGCTCCCAGGATCAGTGTTGCTGGTTCTGGTACGCCTTGTGAACTTGGTACAGGTACATCGACGTACGTCACGTTGGTATCAGGCTTGCCGTCGATGCTACGGTGCGTCCGCGCTGTGAACAGCGAATCGCCTCGGTACTGGTACAACGAGTTCGCCATGAAGTTGCCAAGACCGGTTTGGCCGACGTTGATGGTCGGGCCAGTGTACATCCACGACAGATTCCACACTTGGGCATCGTCGGCGATGTTCACCTTGGGCGGTGTTGGCCCCAGCTTGGCTGCGGTGAACGCCCAGTCTCCCGAAGGGGCCACTGCCGTACCAGCCTTGAAGCCTTCGAAGTCATAAATCGTGAAATAGTCACCGGACTTTAATTGCGAATCGGTTGGCAACACAATCGCGTACTGCCATCGGAAGTTGCTTGCGCCTTCGTCGTAAATGGTCACGCTCGTGGGTAGCAATCCGGCCACGGCTGTGCTCGTCGAACTCAGCAACATTCCCAACGCTACCAATGGCACCAACAAGTAAGAACGATTCATCGGAACTCCTCCTGAGTAGATCCGCCGTAATGGCTTGTAACAGAACATTCGCAAACGAGAGCCTAAAGACCCTCGACATCGGAATGAAGGATGATGCCGAATCTGAACAAGGGTGTCAACCGCGACTGATACCAGCACAAAGTGCCTATTTTCACACGATTTCGTGTACACGCAGGAAAATTTTCCGCAGCTCGTTGGCTTTCAACACGTTTCTGAAGTGGCTCGTGGTTCTGACCAGTATCTATGGGGGTTCAACTTTCCCGTATTGTTTTTCTCGACGTTTGGGAGGAGCCGTCGCCCGCAGCCCAGATGGAAGGTCTTGACGCAAATGACCAAACCTCACGCTCCGTGTTGCATCAGTCGGCTCCTCCGGTTCTTATGCACTCCATAAAAATCTAGTTGAACGCATTTTGAATAGCTACCAACCACTATCGACCTACCAAGAACAAGCCATCGGCGGACAACATGTAGGCCAATAACTCAAGTATCGTTCGATCATTTTTTGTGAAGTACGTCCAGCGACGGATAAACACGACCCGTAGACACGACGACACCCGGCCGAATGACGGTTTCCAGGTGGTGTAGCCACTTTGCTTCAAGCTAGGCGGTTTATTTCGACGATAACGCTTTTGCGGATTCGACTGCACGCGGGATTGACTTGGATGCCCACGAATCGATTTTGGCTCACGTTCTCCATCTTCTCCCTGGCAATCCTCACGGGTTGCACACGGGAAGCGTTCCGTCAACGGGCAGATAAAGACGTAGAAGCGGTGATCAGCCAGAAAAACGTCGTCCCGCAGTGGGAAGTCAAGAACTGGCACGCGTACCCGGATGCCCGTGCACGCTTTGCCGATCCGAGCTGCCCAGACTTCCCGCCGTATCCACCCGACGATTACGCCGCACAGATGCTCTCGCCCAATCCACAGCGCCCGGGCAAGGGCGGAGCTGGTCGGCAAGAAGGTGACGGATATCTGAAACACATCATCGAGTGGGACGCTACCAACCGGGCTGAGGATGCCACACGCACCCCTGCACCAGTGAATGCTGCCCCACCGGTATCAAACGATGCTGCCAGCGAAGCCTATTTGAATGCACTGCGCACCAACGAACAACCCTACCGTCTACGGCTCGATCAAGTCGTGGAGTTAGCGCTTTACAATAGCCGCGAGTTTCAGGATCGTCGGGAAGACCTGTACCTCGCCGCGCTACCAGTGACGCTTGAACGTTACACGTTCAGCGCCCAAGCCTTCGCTGCGGAGACAGCCATCTTGGAGATGGGTGGCCAAGCCACGGCAAACCCGGGGAACCGTTGGCGGATCAACACAGAAGCCGGTGTATCACGACGCTTTAGCACCGGGGCCGAACTGATTGTGAAGCTGGCGAATCAAGTCGTGATTGAACTCGGTAGCGGGAAACCGCAAATCAGTGTGGGCACGATTGGCTTAGCGCTGACGATTCCGTTCCTCCGTGGTGGTGGCTTCGCGGTAACACTTGAACCTCTCACGCAGTCTGAGCGAACCCTGCTCTATGCCATTCGCTCATATGCCCGCTTTCGCTCCTTGTTCTACACGGCAATTGCGGGGCAGGGCGATTACACAAATAATCCATACGGCCTCCAGGGGTTGTCCGCGAACTTGGGCCGTGGTATTGGGGCCAACCTCACTGCCACTCAGATTGGTTACCTGCCTACAATTTTGCGATCTGCGATTCTGGCCAACGAACGCAGTAACGTCTCGACTTTCGAGAACTACCAGAAGTTATTCAAGAACCTTGAAGAAGGCGGCAACGTCACCAAGTTGCTTGTCGGGCGGATCGAACAGCAACTGCTGCAAGGGCGTGCCACCGTGCTGCTACGTCAGCAAGAATACATCGACAACATCGATAACTTCAAACTGCAACTCGGCGTGCCAGCTACGGTTCCATTAGAACTTGACGAAACTCCGCTGAAGCCGATTCGCGAACAGCTCAGCCGAATTGAAGATGTGTATCAGCAACTCACAGCCCTTGAAATCGCCGCTGGAAACTTTGAAGGGAATGATGCAGCAACTTCACTGCGAAGCCGATGGATGAACCTGCTTACGGAAGCGGAATTAGGCCGTGGCACCGAAACCGCCAAGAGTCTGAAAGCCTACTTTGCCGACTGGAGTCAGAAACCTATCGAAGCCGTGACGAAGCGTTTGCTTGTCATCAGCGAGCTTCGCACCAAGTTGCAGGGCGTGCGCGAAGATCAACTCAAAGCGAATCAACCGATTGAAGCGACGGTGAAGGAACTTGAAAAACTCGAAATCGAGTATGACCGCCTGCGGTTAGAAGAAGCCTTGCGAAAGTACGAGAGCCGACCGTGGATGAAAGAACAGGATGCCCGTAAGCGTGAAGTCGAACGTCTTGCGGAATTCCGAGCCGTCAATGGCCTTGGCATGCTGGTGGCAATCCAAGCCCGAAACGAAAAACTGGGTCAATACAAAGCTCAGTGGGTTGAACTGCCACCCATTCTGCTCGACGATCAAGACATCCTTCGAATTCCGCTCGACGATGCCTATCAAAAGGTCGCGGCCACAGCGCTGAATAATCGATTCGACCTGATGAACGCGCGTGCTCAGGTCGTGGATGCGTGGCGGCAGGTGTCGATTCGAGCGAACTCGCTACGCGGCATGTTTGACGTGGAGTATGATCTCAGCACAAACAGCCCTGCAGGTGGGAGTAACCCGGCTGCGCTTGGCGGCAACCGTACACTGCAACAACTCCGACTGCGTTGGGAACCACCATTTGTGCGACGAGCCGAGCGGAATCAATATCGTGCGGCACTGATTTCCTACCAACGGTCGCGCCGCAGCTTGATGGCCTATGAAGACAACATTGTCACGGACGTGCGTACGGATTTGCGTTTGCTTCGGCAATTATCACAGACGTTCCTCGTTCAACAGCGTGCGGTAGAACTCGCTTATTTGCAGGCGGATAATGCGCGTGGTACACTGCTTTCCCCACCCGATCCACGAATTGATAGTGCTGCCGCCGCAGTAGCACAGACGGAACAGTTACTTTCGGTGCAGGCAGCGTTGGTGCGGGCGCAGAACGACCTATACTCGACTTGGGTGCGTTACCTGAATGCACGAATGAATCTGTACTTGGATCTTGAATTACTCTCCTTAGATGCTCGAGGTTTGTGGACCGATGAACAATCCAGAACCACATCAACCACATCCACCGGCGTCGCTGCCCCAGCACCCAACGTCGCACCCGGCCCCGCCCAACCCGGCGTACCTGCTGCCCCGCCAGAACTCGGGCGAGAACCAGAGCGCCTCCCAGCACCAAAGTTCGTCCGAGCTCGAACTGGACCTGATGCCGCCCGATTTGGAACTCTCTCACCACTTGACAACCTACCCGACCCCGACGTCTACCGTGCCCAACCCGACCCCTTCCCAACCATCGACCTTCCCACCCCAGGCCGTATCAGCAGCCCACGCGGTCCCGACATCCCAGGAGCGCCCCTCAGCCTCCCGCCGATCCCTCGACCAGGCAAGTGAGCCACCAAGAGTGAGTAAGGGAAAACGCCTGCTGATCGCGGCAGCGATCGGCTTGCCATTGATGATCGGATCCGTGGTCGCAGGTTTTGTCTACCTGCCCGGCATGCTCGGTTGGAAGGCACAGCGACCGGATTTGATTCTGCACACCGTGGAATCCGAACTGCTGCCCGTGACGGTCGTAGAACGCGGTACATTGGAGTCGTCCGATAACCGCGAAGTGGTCTGCAAGGTCAAGGCCGGGGCAAGAGGAACTTTTGCCAGCTCCATCAAGTGGGTGATTGACGACGGCTCATCCGTCACCAAAGGTCAACCGATTCTTGACCTCGATGACTCGGCCCTGCGAGATCAAGAACAGCAACAACTCATTACCGTAGCCAAAGCTCAAACAGCTTGGATCAAAGCCAAGGAAGAACTCGATATCCAGTTCAAAGTGAACGCATCGGACATCGCCTCCAAGAAAGCTTCACTGGAAGTCGCTGAACTCGATCTCGACAAATACCTCGGCATTGAAGTGACCCCACGTTCAACTGCGTTCGGTGCTCTCTTCTCCAGCTTGGGGGCCATCGAAGAAAAGGGTGAGTTTCGTATGAAACTCGACGATACCAACGCCCAACTGAAACTGGCCGAGTCGGATCTGGAAGCCTACCGCGAACGCAGTGCTTGGGCTGATCGATCTGTACGCTCCGGTTACCTGACGGCGAGTCAATCGAAGGTCGAGCAATCGAAATACGCCAGTGCCTTCGATAAGCTCGAGAAGCTCCGAAAGGAAAAGTTCGCACTCGAAAACTACACCCGACCGCGTGAACTGACGGACCTGCAAAGCAAAGTGAAAGTGGCAAGCGCTGCCTACGAGCAATCCAACTTGCAATCACACTCCAAGACGATCCAAGCCGAATCCGAAACCAGCACCACGAACTCGGTGTACCTTCAGGAAGTCGACAAACTCGGCGAAATCCGCGAGCAACTCCGCCAGTGCAAGCTGGTGGCCCCACAAGACGGCATGGTGGTGTATTACAAAGATCCGAACAGTCGTTTTGGCGGCGGTAATGCTGGTCTGATTGCCGTTGGCGAGCAAGTGAAGGAAGGCCAGAAGCTCATCCGGATCCCTGACCTCAAGCGGATGCAAGTGACTGCCAAGATACATGAAGCTTTAGTCAGCAAAATCCGTGGTGACGACCGTCGACCCACTGGTGTGTTTGATTCGACTCGTGCGGCGATGTTACTCAATACAGACGGGTTCAGCCGTTTGTTTCTGCACAGTGCCTGGAGCCTTGATCAAATCCGTGATAGTGTGCGCGACAAGGAGTACTACATCGCTACGGAAGGGCAGAAGGCGATCATCCGAGTTGATTCCTTCCCGGATCGAGTCTTTACGGGTCGTGTGAAATCCGTCGCTGCCGTGGCCTCGCAAGCCGACTGGAACAGCAGTGACGTCAAGCAGTTCCCGACCATCGTGAGCATCGAAGATACGGATGTGTTTGGTCTTCGACCGGACATGAGCGCGGAGGTCACAATCCAAGTTGACAACCAACGCGAGAAGGTGCTCACCATTCCGATTCAAGCCATCGTGGGTACCTCGGAACAAGGTTCGACCCGTAAGGTTTACGTCATGGTGAACGGCGAACCTGTGGAGCGAGATATTAAGTTGGGTACTTCGAACGACCGCAAATCTGAGGTGAAAGAAGGTCTGAAAGAAGGCGAACAAGTTGTGCTCAACCCACGAGCTATCCTAGGTGACAAAGCCAAGGGCGTCCGCGACGAAGGCGACGCCTCGGGCCGTGGCGCCGGTAAGAGCAAAGCAGCTGGGGGAGGCGGCCAAGGGAAGCCGGCAGGTAGTGCCGCACCGGGTGGTGGTTCGGCAGGCAAAGCAAAAGGCCCAGCGCAGGCCCCATAGTCGTTGCAGGCAGTGGGCAGAGGAAGAACGCGAGTTAGCCGTGTAAATGCAATCGAGCGAGGGTTAGTAACTCGCTCGATTGCATTTCGTTGCTGACGATTTACGCCCCGTAGTCGATCTCTTCTACGTTGGCGCGGTGCTTCAGAATGAACTCACGCCGGGCTTCAACTTCCTTGCCCATCAACATGCGGAACATCCTCTCAGCCTGAACAGCGTCAGCCATCGTCACTTTCAACATCGTGCGCTTCGTTGGATCCAGCGTTGTGTCCCAAAGTTCCTCGGCGTTCATTTCGCCCAGCCCTTTGAATCGCGTGATCTGCATCCCGCGTTCACCGAGCCGACGAATCTCGATGACCAGTTCACGCAGGTCGTCCAGTTCCTTGCGACTTTCGCCGTTGGTCAGTACATAGCGCACATCCGGTTCACGGCCTGCAATTCGTGGGAGGGGCACCAAGTCCGTTGGTGCAATGTTCATCTCTTTCAACTTGTTCAATGTGCGGTTGAGTCCGCGTACTTCGTGCCATTCGTCCATGCTGAAGCGGTACGCTTCGTCGGTTGCTGCCGGGCTACCCGTGGTGCCATCGACCGTATTCGTCATTGGCACAGCTTCAGCCAACGTCAGTTCGTGCCCAAGCTTCTTGCTTTGGGCGACTCGGTACGTTTCCACTTCTTCGCTGGAGTGGAAGAAGGAGTCTTGCCCCTGAAGGCGGACATGGAAAAACGGCAGGCCTTTTTCCGGTGTGAAGCGCTTCACGAAGTTGGTGAACGGTTGACCACGGCGTTCCAGAATGCCGATGTTCTTGTCCAGTTCATCCAACAGCGGCAACAGTTTTACCAGTTCCGCTTCCGGCACCGTCCGACTGACGAGATTGAAGTTCAGTACGGCGTCCTTCAGGCCGCGTTTCATCAGCTCGGTTGTCATCTCATCACGAGTCTGCACGAAGCGAGTGTCTTTCTTGATGACCACCTTAAACAGCGGTGGCCGGGAGACAAAGATCCGTCCTTCTTCAATGAGCTTGCGCATCTGTCGGAAAAAGAACGTGAGCAGCAGGGTGCGGATGTGCTGGCCGTCCACGTCAGCATCAGTGAGGATGACGACCTTGCCGTAACGCAGCTTGGTGGTGTCCTCGGCGTTACCGATGTCCACACCCAAGGCACTAATGAGCGACGCGATTTCGGCGTTGGCCAAAAGCTTGACGATCTCGGCCTTCTCGACGTTCAAGACCTTACCACGCAACGGCAACACGGCCTGAATGTTTCGGTCGCGTCCGCCTTCGGCACTTCCACCAGCCGAGTCACCTTCCACGAGGAACAGTTCGCTCTTTTCGCGATCACGTGTGCTGCAATCCATCAACTTGCCGGGCAATCCACCACCGCCAAGCAGTCGCTTGCGATCGATAATTGAATCGCGGGCCTTCTTCGCGGCCATACGTGCTTCGGCGTTCAGGTTGATCTTCTTGCAGATGCGTGTTGCGTCCTTCGGGTTCTTTTCCAAGAACTCCGACAGCAACTCGTACACCACGCTGGACACAGTGCCTTCCACATCGGCACTCACCAACTTCACTTTGGTTTGTGATTCAAAGCTGGGATCGGGGTGGCCGATGCTGATGACCGCGGTGATGCCTTCCCGGAAGTCCTTACCGATGATTTCAAGGTTATCTTTGAACTGGTTATTCTTCTTGCCGTAGGTGGTGACGGACCGAGTCAGGCCCGAGCGGAAGCCGGAAAGGTGCGTGCCGCCATCCTTGTTATAGGCGTTGTTCGTGAAGCACATTTCGATTTCGTTGTCGCCCACGGTGTACTGCAAACAAACTTCCACCTGCACACCTTCGACAGTCTTCGTCATGTAAATCGGCGGGTGCTCGACCCCTTCACCGATGTTCAAGTGCTGTACATATTCGACGATGCCAACTTCGGAAAAGTAGCGATCCGTGCGTCCGGTAGCCTCATCGAGGATCATGAGGCCGAGATTCTTATTCAGGAAACTGATCTGCTGGAAGCGAGTGGCGAGGCGGTCGTAGTCAAACGTGATGCTGCCGAACATTTCCGCATCAGGCTTAAAGCTGATGCTGGTACCAGTTTGCCCCTTCGCCGCTGGGCCAAGGTTCTTGAGTTCGCTGACGGCGTAACCACGCTCGAAGTCCATCTGATAAACACGGCCATCGCGGCGGACTTCGGCCTTGCACCACTCGGAGAGTGCATTCATGGCCTTGGCCCCCATACCGTGCAGACCGGCACTTACGCGGTAGGCTGCGTTGTCGAATTTGCCGGAGGTGCCCGCCACGGTAAGGGCTTCTTCGAGGGTAGATTTTCCTGTGTCGGCCTTGGTGCCCACGGGGATGCCTCGTCCATCGTCGGCCACACTAATGCTGCCGTCGTGATGCAGGACCACTTGAATGTTCTTGCAGTACCCCGCGAGAGCTTCATCAACGGAGTTGTAAACCACTTCGTAGACGAGGTGATGCAGGCCTTCAACGTCGGTGTTGCCAACGTACATGCCGGGATTTTGACGGATGTGGGCGGCATCCTTCAGCGTCTTCATGTTATCTTCGTCGTATTTGACTTCCGCCATTTCGCTAGACATGGTGCTCTCGTTAGATCAACAGTTCTGTGCTTCTTTTTTACGGAAAATGAGTGAAATTCCGAGGGCAGGACAAGGACATTTCGGTGAGTTCTACTTGTGGAAATGAGAAGTAGTGTCACCACCATGTGCAAAGTTTTCATGGCGGCTGTCGGATGTTTGGACTATGCTTCTCCTCGCTTGGACAACCTACCACGACACATTGCATCGATAAGGAAGCACGATGAATCGCCGACCGTTTGCCCGCCAACTGCAGGTCGAGTCGCTTGAGTCGCGTGATGTACCTGCGAATCCAACAACCTTGGGCAGCCCGATTGCACTTCCCGGCGCCAACAGCACGTGGGATTACAGCGATGGCGGATCGTTCACACCTAGCCCTGTATTCGCGGATGTGGATGGTGTTGCTGGTGAAGAACTCATCACCGTCACGGGTGATCGTGATGTAGTGGCCTACAAATATGGTGCAGGGCCAACATTCACCATCTTCCGCACCTACGACACCGGGGCCGGGGCCGCTGAGTTGCACTCGTCGCCCATTGTTGTCTTCATGCCGGGCATTGGGAACGTGATCTTCGTCGGGGCTATGGACGGCCGGGTCTATGGTTGGAACGCCAGCACTGGCGCGCTGCTTCCGGGTTGGCCCGCCACGGTTGACGTGCCCGATTCGCTGTACCCGCAGGGCAACCAGCGCAACAGTATCCTCGGTCACATTGCAGTCGGCGACTTGGATAACGACTTGGTGCCGGAGATCGTAGTCACCAGTTACAACCAACATGTGACAGCATTGAAGGCCAACGGCACCGTGATGTGGCGATATGCCAATGATGACTCGGTTCTCTCCGGCGTGGCCATTGGCGATATTGACCGCGACGGCAGCAATGATGTGATCATAGGTGGTGACTACAGTTCCAACGCCTTATACGATGCGGGTGGCAATGTCACCGCATTGAGCTCCCAAGGTCGCCGAAAGTGGGTCAAACAACTCCCACAGATAGCACAGTCCAGCCCTGTGCTGGCTGACATCAACAACGATGGCAAACTCGAAATCTTCATTGGTACAGGCATCAACTTTACGAACATCAATGGTGCCACTTACCCTGGCAACGCGGTGTATGGCCTCGACTCCGCTGGCAATGACTTGCCCGGTTGGCCATACAGCACCGGTGTAAGTACCCGCGACTTCCGCACCCCATCGCCACCAGCGGTGGGCGATCTGGACGGCGACGGCGTGCCTGAGATCGTGATCGGCGATTACTCTGGTATGCTCCACGCGGTCAGAGCCAACGGCACTGCCCTGTGGACGACTCAGGCTTATGGTGCGCCACTCTTCGCCGCGCCAATCATTGCGGATATCGATGGTGACAACGACCTTGATGTGATTCAACTCTCGAACAGTCAAGTGCGCGGATTCAACGGTAGTAACGGAGCGCAGGTCTGGGACTTCGTCGATGATGGCGCCCTCCGGCAGTACATCAACAGCCCGGCGATCGGGCAGTTCAAAGGCGATGGAACGTATTCGCTTGCTGTGTTGGCGAATGGCATTTCTGGCGGTGCTCAGCCATTGTCACCTAGCTATGTGCGGTTCTTCGATGTTGATGCCTCAACGAAATCACCTGAATGGAAATCAGCCCGGGGCGATGCCGCCGGAAACGTCGTACGTAAGTCAACTACGTTTGCCGATGCTTACATCACCAATCTGGCCACTTACCTGGGTCGCACGGGGGCCGGTAGCACCAGTTTGGTAAACGACTGGCGACAGACCTTCCGCACCTCTGCTGGGTTGTATGATCCCAGCGCTAGCATCATCATCAGCAATGAAGGCCGCAGTACCGAAATCCGCAGCTGGTACACCAAGTACTTGGATCGGCCAGCAGAGCAAGCGGGTGTCAACGGTTGGTTGACGTACCTGAGTACCGGCAACACCTTTTCTCGCGGTCAAGCCGCAGTGCTGGGTTCGGTGGAGTCGTTCTTCTTGAGCGGGCCAACGGGTCAGTCGAGTGCCACGAACCAAACTTGGGTCGTGTATCTCTATCAGCGATTGTTAGGTCGTACGCCCAGCGGTGGTGAAGAAAGCGGTTGGGTGAACGCTCTCAATGCCGGTCAATTGAGCCGAGAGACCTTGGCCTTTCAATTCTTGATGAGCCAAGAGCAAACGCAGGCGCGAGTTCGATCTTGGTACACAGCTTTTTCTATCGGTGGCAGCACGACTCCACCTGCGGCAACGTTGCACGCCGCCGCATGGGATCTTCGCCGTGGACTCACGGAAGAAACCGTGCTGCTTCGACTCATGACCAGCGGGATGCAGGGTACAAGTTCGGACTATCTCGACTTGATGACCGAAGGCTCGTGGCTCAAATCCATGTATCGCGATAGCCTTGGCCGCGAAGCCGGCTCGGCGGAACTCATCGGCTGGATGCAACAGATGGAAGCGGGCACCACGTTAGCCATCGTAGGTCGCAACGTCATCCGCAGTACCGAGAAGCACCAGCAACTCGTGCGTGGATACTTCATCAAGTACTTGCACCGCGCTGTAGCTCCAAGCGATGCCGAGATCACACCTTTTGTAAATCAGTTGAACGCTGGCATCCGGCGCGAGCAGATCATTGCCACGTTGATGGCCAGCAACGAATACTACGTATGGGCGGGCAGCACGGCGAATGCCTTCGTGAACGCCGTGTGGGTTGATATCTTGGGTCGCGCCGCCACAGCCGGTGAAGCCTCCGCCGTGGCTTACTGGACTGGCTACACGAATTCGCGGAACGAACTTCCGCTCGCTCTCATGGGTACCGACGAGTATTGCTTCAACACCATCAAGAACGACTGGATGATTAAGTACCTGCGCCGTTACCCGAACACAGCCAGCAACCAGAGTGCTTTATTCTTTCAGCCCACACCTGATCCGTTTTTGCCAGTTCGCAGCTACATCGACTACATGAAGGCCGGCGGTCAGCAGAGCGAAGTGGAGATTCAAATTGTGATCAGCCCGGAGTACATCAACCTCGCCCGGGGCAAAGCCTTCTGGACGGGCAAACGCTGGAAGGTATAAGGCATGAACCGAGCTGGCGTCATCTTGGTGGTTTGTGTCTCGCTGTTGCTGGGTTGCTCGACGACGGGCACACCTTTCAACCCCGAACCCGCCATCCGCAAATTGCTGACCGATCAAGTCGCCTGCTGGAACAATGGCGACCTCGAAGGCTTCATGAGGGGCTATTGGAACAGCGAAGAGTTGACGTTTCAATCCGGCGACAAGATAACCAAAGGCTGGCAAGCAACGTTCGACCGGTACAAGAAGAAGTACCAGTCGGATGGGGCGGAGATGGGCTCGTTGAAGTTTAGCAACCTGAAGATCTCATACACGCATCTCATCTCCATCGTGGAGGGTGATTGGCACCTGACCATGAAGGACGGCAAGACTCCTCACGGTTCTTTCAAATTAAGTCTTGAATTGAAGTCGGACGGATGGAAAATCGTTCGAGATGAAACAACCTCAGCCGAGTAAGTTCGCTGCGATGATCCTGCCCCTGCTTGCCGGGGGGTTGGTTCTTGGTTTGCTCATCACCCTTCTTGTTGCCGCGTGGCCTGCATTGCTCGCCCAACCACTGGCGATGATCGATCCCTTCTGGAGCATCGGCCCGTCCGGCAAAAACATCTATTACGGCTACGGCGGGTTCCTGCTGGCTTCGTTGTTCACGAGTGTTCTGGCAGTTGGTGCCGTGCTGTTGCTGAGTTGGTTCACGGCGATAGGCTTGCGACGCAACTCCAATCGACAATCTCGCCGCGAATGTCTTGTTGAAGTCCTTCATGTATTGAGTGCCATCCCACCGGTAGCCGTTGGTTTGGCGGTAGCCCAGTGGCTCTTGCCCGCGCTAGCTCAAACGGCCGGGTACTCGGGCCGGTGTTATCTGCTCGCCATTGTTGTACTCGTTGGCATTCACTGGCCTCGGCTCACGCTGGCTTGGGTTGAGGTTTTAAAATCACTATCCCCGGATTTGTTCGCTAATGCACGTGCGTTGGGGGCCAACCGCTGGCACACTTTTCGCTGGATCGTCTGGCCTGCGGTTAAGCATCGCGTTGCTGAACTTGCATTGCAAACCCTGACGCGCTGCTTGGGTGAAGCCGTAGGAATTCTGTTCGTGTGCGGGGCAAGCGGGCAGACGGCCTTCCAATTCGACCTCTTCAGCAACACGGATACTCTAGCCACACGGCTATTCAGTGGTGACGAAGTCTGGTCTGGCCCCCATCGTGCTGCCCTCTTTTCTGTTGCCTTCTTTCTCGTCATGCTCTGTCTGGCACTCGGGTTCATCAGCAGCAGACTTACCCGACAGCAGAGACCATCTGCAATCAAACTGCCGACAAAAATGGGTCGGCTCTCGTGCGGTTCCGTGTTCCTCATACTGATCATCATCGCATCACTCAAGCTCAGCACTCCTCTGGTAATGGACTTGAGTCAGCCAGTGAGTGGCATCGACATTGCAGCCTTGTCCGGGAAGACGGTGCTGCTGTTGCTGGCGAGTGCTTTATGTGCTGACCTACTCGCCGGATGTGTCTTGCGTGGGGCGCGTACTGCAAGATCCTTCAGAATGGTTCAAGCTGTCCCACCGATTGTTTGGGCCGTTGGCATCGGTGCGGTGTTGCCCGGCGAATGGCGACTTGAAGGACTGTTCGTTTCGCTGGTGCTTTTGCAGTCACTCTGGATGACGACAGAGTTTCACCGATCTCGACACCAACTGCCTTGTGTGTTGATGTCGATAGCTGTGTTCCTTGGGGAGCTGAGCTTTTTCGTACTGCTCCTGAAGACGCCATCGTCACCACAGTTCCTTGGCGAGTTGATCTTCAATCGCACCTATGGCCAGCCGTGGATTCCTGTTGTTTTGCTTTGCAGTCTGTCTTTGGTCTTTGCTACCATATCCCGTCTCATGCTCCGCATTTATCCAAGCCATTCGGCCTCGGCCTGAAAAAACGTGTGTCACCAAACCATGGAGTTGAAACAGCCGCAACTCTACGCGCACGCTCGATTTCCTGTCCTAGCTTTGCACATTCGCTAACTCGATCATCCCAATCCGTGGTGTTGTTTGTCGCCGAAGTGTCAACAGTGCGGTCGTCGATTGCTTGCCGCCGATGTAACGCATTCGGGAAAAGGTTTTTCTTGCCTCAACTGTCGGGCAAACCTCGCACTCGCTTCTGTGCCAGCAGCAACACACACGGAGCCATCTATCGACTCCGGTGGGACGATGGCACAACCCGTCTTGGCCTCCGAATCTTGGCGTCCGCTCGAACTCCCTTCTTCACTGGAAGCATTACGGGATACGCTAGGTAACAAACCATCAAGTAGTTCAAATTCGAAGTTGGGCCGCGTCGATGTTTTTGAGGAGCTAGTTCCAAAGACCATCGCTGATTCTTGCCTGGATCAACCGAGCTTGTCGAATCGCAAGCTCGAAGGTGAAGCGATCCCCGGTTACCTCATTGATCGATCCATCGGCCATGGTGGTATGGGTACCGTCTATCTGGCACGACAACTCTCGCTCGACCGGATGGTTGCCTTAAAAGTGATGAGCCGCGTGTGGGCCAGTGATCCACTCTTTGTGGCTAGGTTCATTCGGGAAGCCTATGCTGCCGCACAATTGAACCACCCCAACGTAGTGCAGATTTACGACATCGGCGAAGCCTATGAGAGCCGCTACTTCAGTATGGAGTACGTAAAGGGTTACTCACTGCTGGCGTTGCTGAAGGCTCGTGGAAAGCTCGATGTTGAGAAGGCTGCTGGGTTAATCCTTCAAGCCGCACGCGGGCTGAAACATGCTCACGACCGCGGAATTATCCACCGTGACATCAAACCAGAAAACTTGTTGATCGACGAGCACGGCGTACTGAAAGTAGCAGATCTTGGTTTAGTAAAGACTCCGGATTTAAGCCGTCAACACGATACGTTACACGATTCGGATTCGGCAAGCAAGAGTGGCTTGCACACCATACCTGCTGATATGACCGGAATTCGGATGGCGTTGGGTACCCCAGCCTACATGGCACCGGAACAGTGCCGCGATGCGGCCAGCGTGGATCATCGGGCCGACATCTACAGTCTAGGATGTACATTTTACGCATTGCTCACGGGCACTCAACCTTTTCAAGCGTCGGATTCCACTGCGTTGATGAAGAAACAGGCCTACGAGAGACTTGTACCGCCTGAGAAGCTGAACCCACGCGTACCGAGCACCATCTCCCATCTCGTACAGAAGATGATGGCCAAGCGGCCCGATGAGCGGCACAGTCACATGGCCGAAGTGATTGAAGAGCTCGAACGCTTCTTGGGTGTGACCGCCAATAACGGCTTTCAACCGACAGAATCGCAGACGTCAAAAGTCGAATCACTGACTGCTCAGTTCTATTCCTCTCCAACAGCAAAGTGGCGACAATCCGTTGTCAGTGGTTCACACTCGCTGGCGATGTTGGTCATGGTGTTGCTGATCTTCTTTGGGCAGTCTGGCTATGCCTTTGGTCTTGGGGCCACGCTTGTGCAAGCCACTACGATTTACTTCTTGCTGTCGGGTTGGGTTGACAACTCTGCGTTGTACCGCAAGCTGCGTACTTTTGTGTTGGGCCTGAGCTTCGGCGATAGCATCGTGGCGGCGGGTTCGCTGGGGTTGTTTGGCGTGTTGCTCTGGACGACGGGCTTCCTTGCGGAATGGCTAAGTGCCGGATTGCTTGGAGTAGCGGTTGCAATAGCTCTGGTATTCGTGGTGGACAAAAAGCGTGATCTTGAACGTTTCGCTTCAATAAAAGCTGCTGATGAGTTTGTAAAGTCGCTCTCAAGAGTCGGAATCGCACGAGAAGACAGCCAACTTTTCTTCGCGAAGTGTGCCGGTAAGCATTGGGAAGAGTACTTCGAGATGGTGTTTGGATATGAGGATAAAATCAACACGCGGTCGGCACTGCGCGGCAGCATAGCCGGTGGGCGAGTCAAGTACATGGCTTGGCGTGAACCGTTGTTTGCTGTGTTGAATCACATCGAAAGTCAGCGTAAGAAAACGAAAGAACGCGAGATGCTGGAGATCGCAGAGTTCAAGCGGTTGGTAGCCGCTGGGTACAGTCGTGATCAAGCTCGAGACCATGCGATAAAGACCGTTGCAGCGATTGTCGAGCAGGCCAGTACCATCCGAGAATCACAATTGTTGAACATCGAAAGCGATGGCCATCTCGTTGCTAAACTCGCCCGTGGATCGCAAAACGATTTTGATCGACCGACTGTAGTTCCGAATTCCGGGCTGATGACTCATCTCGCGAATCTGCTACTTGGCCCAGCAGCGCGGGCCATTCTCGCTGGGTTGCTACTTGCCCTGTTTGGCTGGTGGTTTTATCAGAACGAATTGTTTGCGTTTGTGCGACCAAAATACACCGAACCTCTTCACATCCCAGGTGTGCCTGCAATATGGACGAACTGGTGCGACACGATAAACGTCGGCTGGGGAGGGTTATTGCTTATAGCGTCGTTATTCTTCCGCGGTCGACGCATGGCAGGACTGGCGCTGCTTGGTACTGGTGTTGCCGTGTTAGGCCACAAGCTCGGCATACGAACAGTTGAGCCAATCCGTGACTTCCACGTCGCATTGTTTCTCGGTACGGTTTTGGCACTCTTGGGGTACCGCTTGGGTCGGCGCTAAGTTACTTCTTCGTTTTCGGCACAATTCTATCCTTGCCCACCCATGGGCGAAGCACTTCCGGTATGACGACGCTGCCGTCGGCCTGCTGGTAGTTCTCCAAGATCGCGATGATCGCCCGAGTACAGGCCACCGCTGTGCCGTTGAGTGTGTGAACGAACTGCGTGCCTTTCTTCTCCTTGGGCCGATAGCGGATGCCCAAACGACGGGCTTGGTAGTCGGTACAGTTCGAGGTGCTGGTTACCTCGCCATAGTCGCCAGCGGTGCCGCGCCCCGGCATCCACGCTTCAAGATCGTACTTGCGATAGGCCGGGCCACCGAGGTCGCCGGTGCAGGTATCGATCACATGGAACGGTATGCCAAGCCCATTGAAGATGTCTTCTTCAATCGCCCGGATCTCCTCGTGGATCGCATCGGACTGTTCCGGTGTGCAGTAAACAAACATCTCGACTTTGGTGAACTGATGCACCCGGTAGATGCCACGTGTGTCTCGCCCAGCAGCCCCGGCTTCCGTGCGGAAGCAATGGCTCAAGCCGACGTAACGCTTCGGTAGTTCATCTTCCGTGAAGATTTGATCGGCATGCATCCCGCCAAGGGTGATCTCTGCCGTGGCGATAAGGCAGAGGTCGGTGTCCTCCACGGTGTACACCTGCCGAGTCTCAGCGTTGTCGCGTGGTTGAAAGCCGATGCCTTCGAGGATTTCCACCTTCGCCAAGTCCGGCGTAATAATCGGCGTAAAACCCGCTGCCACCAGTTTGCTGATGGTGTACTGCACCAGAGCCAACTCCAGCATCACCGCTTCGTTCTTCAAGAAGTAGAACTTCTGCCCGGTCACCTTGGTCCCCGCTTCAAAGTCAGCAAGGTCGAGAGCGAGGCAAAGATCGACGTGATCCTTCGCTTTGAAGTCCATGGTCGGTTTCGTACCGAACTCGGCCACCACCACGTTAGCGGTGTCGCCGGAACCCACGGGTGCCTTAGGGTGGCTCATGTTGGGGATGACGCTTAGTGCTGCTTTCAGCTTCGCTTCCACCTGCTTCACTTCAAGGTCCAACGCGGTGGACTGTTCCTTCAACTTCGAGCTTTCTTCCTTGAGCTTGGCGCGTTCTTCCGGCGTCGCCTTTTTGAACTGCTCGCTGATGGCGTTCTGCTTTGCCTTTGTTTCGTCGGCACTGCGTTGCAGGCGCTTGCGGTCGTCGTCGAGTTGCACCACAACGTCGACATCCGCTGCCACGTTCCGGTTCTTGCAGTTCTCTTTCACCGTGGCGAGGTTGTCTCGCACATACGCCGCATCAAGCATGATTCGAGTCTCAGTCGGATGGCTTCCGTTCAACAGAACAAGATAGGAAGCTATAACCTACTGTGGTACTGCAACGGAAGACTTGACCCATGCAAATCACACTTGACTATGGCCGAACGGGGATGAACGTCACCATCCCGGCGGATCGACTCATCGCCCCGCCGTTGGCCATTAAAGAAGTCGAACCGCTGGCCAATCCTGAAGCCGCGCTTGCTGCGGCGCTTGCCAACCCCATCGGTAGTAAGCCGTTGGCGGATTTGGCACACGGCAAGAAGACGGCCTGCATCGTCATCTGCGACATCACCCGCCCGGTGCCGAACAAGGTGATTCTTCCGGCGTTGTGCAAAACGCTGGAAGACGCCGGCGTGCCACGTGCAGGTATCACCATCCTGATTGCTACGGGTTTACATCGCCCCAATGAGGGCGACGAGTTGGTGGAACTTGTAGGTGAGTTCATCGCCAACACTTACAACTGCGCAAACCACTTTGGCAAGGATCTCGAAAGCCACACGTACCTCGGCACCACGGAAATGGGTGTGCCCGCGTGGATCGACAGCCGGTATGTGAACGCCGAACTCAAGATCACCACTGGACTGATTGAACCACACCTGATGGCTGGCTACAGCGGCGGGCGAAAGCTGATTTGCCCCGGCATCGCTGCTCTCGAAACCGTCAGTGTTTGGCACGGTCCGCGTTTCCTCGAACACCCCAAAGCAGACTGCGGTAGCGTAGAAGGGAACCCCGTCCACGAAGAGAACACCCGCATCGCGCTGCTGGCCGGGTGCGACTTCATCGTGAATGTGTGCATCGACGGCAAACGCCGCATCACCTGGCTCGGTGCGGGCGACATGATCCAAGCCTGGCAACAAGGTGTGGACTTCTGCAAGAACGCGGTGAAGGCCACGGTACCCGAGCCGTGTGACATCGTGCTGACGAGTTGTGCCGGGTATCCGTTGGATACCACGTGGTATCAAGCGGTGAAGGGGCTGACCGGGGCACTACCGATCGTCAAGCAAGGCGGCACGATCATCCTCGTGGCTTCACTCACGGAGGGATTGGGGAGCCATGAGTTCCAAGCAGCACTGACCGACTACCGCACCCGTGGACGATTTCGCTCCCTCCGCAACGCACCCGATCCTGCGTTCGATTGGTCAACACGCGGGCTCAAGAGCGAGATGGACGAGTGGCAGTTGCTGATGTTCAACAAGGTGCTGGCCACCTGTCATGTGAAAGTGGTGTCTGCCGGATTGAGTGCTGAGGTGCTGCGTGGTTGCAACGTCGAACCGGTGAGCAGTGTGGAAGTAGCCATCGAACAATGTCTGACGATGTACGGGCCACATGCAACGTTGGCTGTGATCCCCAAGGGGCCGTATGTGTTGGCCGCGGTTGAAGGCTTGGGGCGATAAGGGTGTGTCGCCAAAAACCAGCACTCCACAAAAAAAGCCGCACGGTGTTCCGTGCGGCTCATCGATTGTTGGGCGACAACAACCTTAGGCTGGCTTGACGGACACTTTCGCGCCGGCTTCTTCGAGCTTCTTCTTGAGGTCTTCAGAGGTCTTCTTGTCGACGTTTTCTTTGATCGTCTTTGGTGCGCCTTCGACGGTCGCCTTGGCTTCTGCCAGGCCTTGACCGGTCAGTTCACGCACCACTTTGATCACGTTGATCTTCTTGGCTGGATCGGCACCTTCGAGGATGACGTTGAATTCCGTCGGTTCAACAGCAGCAGCAGCTGGGCCTGCGGCAGCGGCTGGGGCGGCCATCACGGCGCCTGCTGCTGGCTCGATCTGGTACTTTTCTTTCAGGTAGTTCTTCAGTTCCACCGCTTCGGCGATGGTAAGTTTGGCGAGTTTATCGCCGAGTTCTACAACTGCGCTCATGGTCGGGTTTCCTGTTAGGGTGTGTCTTGCCGGGTGAAGCATCCCGGCGTTGCGTAATAGTGGTTTGTTGAGTTAGGCTGCGGTTTCCGGGGCAGGAACTTCTGCTGGCGTTTCTGCTGCTGCCGTTTCAGTCTTTTCTTCAAGGGTGGTCAGGATGCTGGCGATCTGTGAACCTGGCCCCACGAGGCAGCCGGCGAGTGCCGAGCCTGCAGCGGTCAGGGCGTTCACGATTTCGCCGATGGCTTCCAACCGTGTTGGTACGGTCTTGGCCACATCCAGCGTAATCGGGCTACCATCGAGGATCGCGGTGCGAACCTTGTACTTGTCAGGTGACTTCGCGTCTTTCTTGGAGTCCTTCACCGCGCCGTCGACGGCGTTGGCGAGACCCTTGACGCTATCACTTCCCCAGCAGATGATCGTTGGGCCGGAGAGTTCCCCGGAGTTGATGTTCATCTCGCCGAAGAGCTTGCGGGCATAGCTATTCTTGACCAGCTTGACTTTGACTTTCTTCTCACGCAGCGTCTTGCGGAAGTTGTACTCGGTAGCGGAATCCACTTTCACGGGTTCCAGCAACACGTAATCACGCACGCCATTCAGATGGCTGCGAAGCGTGTCGAGTTCGAGTTGTTTGACGGCCTTGCTCATGATTCTCTTCCGTCAGTTCCGCTGGTTGCCCAGCAGTGTATGTGTGTGATGTTGGTGAAGTCGGTAGGTGTTACAGAGACACTCGGATGCCGGGGGATTGCGTCGCACTCAGTACGACACCATTGATGTAGTTCCCCTTGGTGCTTGACGGCTTGGCCGCCCGCACCGCTTCCACCAACGCGTTGATGTTTTGCAGCAGTTGCTCGTCAGCGAACTCGATCTTGCCGACGCCGACGTGAATCTGGCCTGACTTGTCAGCCCGGAACTCGACCTTACCAGCCTTGAATTCCTTCACCACGGCACCAATGTCGGCCGTCGCGGCGACCACGGTGCCAGCTTTGGGGCTGGGCATCAGGCCGCGTGGCCCGAGCACCTTACCGAGCTTAGCCACTTGTGGCATCATGTCTTGCGTACAGATGGCCACGTCGAATTCGAGGAAGCTTTCCTTCTGCACTTTCTCAACAAAGTCCGAACCGCCTGCGAAGTCCGCACCGGCAGCCTTGGCTTGGTTGATCTTGTCACCTTGGCAGAAAACCGCCACGCGGACAGCCTTACCAACGCCGTGAGGCAGGCTCACGGTACCACGTACCATTTGGTCGGATTGCGTGACGTCGATGCCCAAGTTCATGTGCAGTTCAACGGTCTGGTTGAACTTGCCGCGACGCAGGCTCTTCAGCAGTGTGAGTGCGTTCTTGAGGTTCGGCGTGCCCGCGTCATCTACTTTCTTGTAGATGCTACGCAGTTGGTTCCGCAGCTTTTTGCCACGCTTGGGGGCAACGCCCGGCTTCTTCTTTTTCTTGGGCGTCTCTTCGGCACCGGCCTTTTTAGCCGGGCCTGCTGCCTTGGCGGGTGCCGCTGGCTCAGCGGGGGCCTTGGTCAAATCAATAGGGGCGTCGAGATCTTCAGCCATGATGGCTCCTGTGGCGGGTTCGCACGTGGAAGGAGCACTCCTTCGGTTGGCGAATCCTCCCCCCGGCTTGAACCGGGGGTGGGGGAGGTTAAAGGTTAGTCAACGACAGTGATGCCCATGCTGCGGGCGGTACCAGCGATGATGTTCGAAGCGTGTTCGAGATCGCTGGCGTTCAGGTCAGCCTGCTTCTTCCCGGCGATTTCGAGCAACTGCTTCTTGGTGAGCGTAAAGCCCTTGTACTTGCCCTGCTTCTTCTGATCGCCGGGGATCACTGCCTTGCCTTGCTTCTTCCCGGCTGGGATGCTGCAGGCGAGCTTGATCAGGACCGCGGCGGGCGGGCTCTTGATTTTGAATTCGAAGGAACGATCCGAGTACACGGTGATAATCACCGGCAGCATCAGACCCTTCATTTCCGGCGTGTTGGTCTTGTCGTTGAATTGCTTCACGAACTGGCCAATATTCACGCCGTGCTGACCGAGGGCCGGGCCGACGGGAGGAGCCGGGGTGGCGGAACCACCTGGGCATTGAAGCTTGACTTGACCCGTCACCTGCTTGGCCATGACAACACCACCACAATTCAACGGAACTTCGGAAGTTGTGAATAATAGCGGTGTGTGATTTGAATGGAAGAGCGCGCATAAAAAAATCCACACGCGTGTGTGGATCGTTGGATTCTGCCCGGATCATCGCTTGCTGGGTAGTGTCTGGTACTTTGGGTACGCCGGTTGAATCTGGCTTTTGTAGTACGTGCTTGGATAACTGCTTGGGTCGGGCAGTGGGCTAAGGCCTGCCTGAGAAGTGGGTGCATTCTTCGGTGTGGTACCGAAAAGGTTGTTCACGGTGCGAATGATCTGGCTGTTGTCAATGGTTGCTGCAGTGACTCGGCTGAAATAC
Source organism: Gemmatales bacterium (assembly GCA_038230995.1). Lineage (GTDB taxonomy): Bacteria > Planctomycetota > Planctomycetia > Gemmatales > Gemmataceae > JALHQU01. The sequence continues at coordinate 967 of JBBRME010000025.1, read as the reverse complement.
TGAAACGTCTTCCCCACGATGTTCGTCGTGGTATCCACTGGTTTGATCACCAGCGAGTTGGTGTCGATCACTTTCGATTTCACTTGGGCCTGTGCCGACCCGCTGAGTGCCAATACCGCTCCGACTGCCACCAAGCAAAGCATGGTTCGCATCGTTTGCCCCCTTTTGTACTGTATCCGGTTCTGGCAGCGTGAATAACGAGTGTCATAAGTCTGTCAACGGAAAAAGTTGCAAAGCAATCTTGCGAATCGTCATTCTGTCAGGTGGCAATGCTTATCACGGAAGTACCCACCCCTCCTGAGAAGCATTTTACCGGATGTGAAGAATGAACGTTGCATAAAGAAGTGACGCAAATCCTCATCGAAAGAGGTTTCGAGGTTTTTTGGCAGGCAACTGACATCTCAGATGAATTGAGCTGCAGGTGATGCCGTAATAAATCCTTAATTACTTTACTAAACAGACTGAATTTCTGGCTTGCATCTGTTACAAGTGTTTTGTTCAGTGTCAAACCATCTGGAATTTCATCATGTCCCGCTGGATTCGCCAACTCTTCCGCAGCACGCCGACAGCCCCCATCGTCAAATCGCAACGTGCTCGGCTTGGGCTGCAACGGCTCGAAGATCGGGACAACCCGGCGACGTTCAACGTCACTAACTTACTTGACAACGGCAGCAGCGGTAGCCTCCGCTGGGCAGTCGCCCAAGCCGACGCGATGCTAGGTGCCGACGCCATTACGTTCTCGGAGAGTCTGAACGGGGCCACCATCACGCTGGGCGGCACTCGGTTGGAAGTACGCGACGCCGTCAGCATCACCGGCCCGAGTCATGGCGTGACGATCGACGCCAATCTAGCCTCGCAGGTGTTCTACTTCGACGGCCGCACCAACGGCACGTACGCCGCCAGCCTGCGGAACCTGACGGTCACTCGTGGTAAGACGGGTGACATCGAAGAGAACATCGATGGCATC
>JBBRME010000024.1:0-32644 GCA_038230995.1 Gemmatales bacterium | reverse complement strand
GTTTGTCCACCACTTCGGGTAGGCCTTTTTCATCGCTGGTGCCGGAGCCACCGATGCCACGGAACTGCGGCCAATCGGCAGCACTTGCAACGGAACCCGCACACAGCAACGAGGCTGTCAGGAAGATGCGCAGCATTACTTTTCCTCCTTCTTGGCGGGGGCTTTTTCGCTCAGTTCACCCATCTCGACGGTGACGGGCTTTCCATCCTTCAGGACAACTTGCTTCACTCGGATCGCCTTGCCAGTGCTATCGCTCAGTCGGCAGGAAAACGCCCACGGCTCGCACCATGGTTGGGTCTGATCGTTCTGGCAGACCTTGATGAGGATTTCGTTCTCGCCCTTGTTCATCGTCACCGTGGCGATGTGTTGATCGAGAAACGCCCCGTGATGGTACTCTTCACGGGCCAGCACTTCTTTGCCATTCACAAAGATCTTCGTGGCGTTTTGCGACTGGGCACGCACATCGAGTTTCGTCTCGGCATCGAACACCAGCTTCGCACTGGCATAGGCCACGATACTCTTCTTCTTCTCGACAGCCTTATTCAGGTCAACCGTGCCCATGGTGTCGACACTTTGGGCGTACTTCCAATCCTTGCGCTCCGGCTTGGCTTCCGGGTCGAACGCCTTGGCGAACCCGGCACCGTCTTTGTTGTCGAAGGCGGTGCTCACGTTCCACTCGGTGATGAAGCCGAAGTGTTTGGTGAGGTTCACCGGTGCTTTCAAGCCGTCGAGTTTCTTGGCGAGGTCTTCGATCTGATCTTCATCGCGGGCACTGCTCAGCAACCCCTGATACGACTTGATGGCTGCCGCCGGCTCGGTTTTCGCCGTCACTTGCTTGATGCCGCGGTCGATGGCCAGTCGGCGTAAATCCGGCTGTGGATCATTCAGAAAGCTCGGCACCATCGCCTCGGCGATGTCCTTGTGATCCACAGTGAGGATGTCATAGGCCAGACGTCGGCCTGCCTTGCTGTTCTTCGTATTGCCGATGTAGTTCGATAACTTCTTCTCTTCGACCTTGAGTTTGGCCTTTCGACCATTCTCGACGAGGGTGTCAATCGACGAACGCAGCCAATTATTGGCCACTGGGTTCGAGTCGTCGAAGGCCTCAAGTACCGTGGGCACGACATCGAGTGTCGTGGTCGCGAGTAACACACAGGCTCGGGCGGCCTCGGTGTTGCCCTTTCCTTCGGGGCCGACGGATTTGATCGTCTTGATCAAATCCCGGAAGTCGATGGGCGGGGATGCCGCCGTGGCCACCCCCGTCAGGCTGGCCGTGGCCAGCAGCGTCAACGCGAATCGTCTCATGGCAGCGAGAACCTCCGCAGGGTTTCAAACACACATCAAGCCGGATACGCATCCGGCAGGGTGTTTCGTTGGGCGGGCAACGCCGAAGCCACCACAGGTTTTTCCTGCGATGGGGCATCCGCATCCGCGAGTACAAAATCGACCGGCTCCGCAGCGCCAGCTTGCGCCTCTGCTACGGTGTCCGAGTATTTCAGGATGTATTTGAAGTTGGCAAACGCCACTTGATCGTTCGGCAGCAGAGCCCCACGGCGGACACGCTGGCCGTTCACCCGGGTGCCGTTGGTGCTGCCTAAATCACGGATGAGCACGAGGCCATCGGTTCGCACCAGGATGCAGTGCTGTTTGGAGACGCTCTTGTTCTCGAAGGGAATGTCCACAAATTCGCCACGGCCAACCACCGTGATCTGCTTGATCAGTTCGATGGGCTTGCCACCCTCGATGGGAATGAGTTGCACGCGCATGGCAAGTCCGCAGGCCGCGATCTTCGTTTGCGTAGTCTACGGCTTTGCTGCGAAGGATTCCGCACGCTTCTTGAGATTTTGCACGTGGGCACTACGCCCCGACGCGGTGTCGTCCAACGTGGGGATCAAGTCGTTCAGCCGTGCCCAGGCGGCCGCCGCTGCTTGCCATTCCTTCTTTGCCGTGGCTGTTGCTTTGGCGGCAGCGTCCTGTTTGAGTTGATCACCCGATGAAGCTGCGGCGATGCGAGCAAGCCGAGCTGCCGTGACCTCTGCTGTCTCAGCACGTTCATGAGAAACTGTGGCCAGTTGCACACCCACTTCACTCAGACCGACGGGTGCCAGCACTTCGTCCAATAGTTGTGAGTAGTTCTGCGGCAGTTCTTTGAAGAGCTGGTTCAACTTCGCCGTCGCTGTAGGTAAGTTGGCTGCGTTCTCCGGGAGATTGGCAACACGAAGGTTCTCGCTCGCAACATTCACTGATTCGAGCCACGACTTCATCAGAGGTGATTGCATTGCACTGTTGGCTTTCCGCCGGATGTCCGCTGCTTCGAAGCGATCCTGCCTTTGTACCAATGCCTTGGTCGCTTCTAAAAGTTCACCACGGAGCAACTGCTCGCGGCTGCTTGGCGAGGCCAAGAAGACTTGATCGTAAATTGACAGCGCTTGACCTGTGAGACGATCTGTCACAACGCGAGGTAGCTCAGGTGGCAGTGCACCGAGCATCTTCAGGGGGATGCGGCTTACCGTGAATTGTGAGCCAAGCTCACTCTGGCCGCCCAGATCGATAGCGCTACCACCTTGCGAAACCGGCAGATAGGTCTTGAGCAAACGTACTGGGCTGAACGGATCGTTCGGTACATTCCAAGGCAGAATGGCTGTGCCACCCGTTGTCGATTGACTGATGCTTTTCCAGTCGAAGTACAACTTCACTCCATGGTCGCGTTCCACCTTCTCCTGAAGAAGTATCATCCGAGGTGCGAGGCCAGACAGCGGTACCGAGAAATACAACTCCGAAGAACGGAGTTCATTCGTTGAAACATCCCAGGGGTTGACTTTGTCGCTCGACCACGGTTGCCGTTCCGGGTTGGCCTTTACTTCCGCAAGTGTTGCTGGACGATCCGGAGTTGGGCCAGGCAACGGTTCGCCACGCCAAGGGTCATACAGGTAGTAGTTGCTGCCATCGCGCACGGCCACGGCCCAAAAGGGGCCTTTGGGTGCCACGTCGGGCTTTGGTTCTGGCGTGTAAGTCGATGCTCGATCCGATGCAGCAAGACCGACGAAGTAGGCTTCGAGTCCAATTGCCTGACACGCAGCGACGAAGATTTTCGCGCGATCCATTCCGCGGCCTGTACCGCGTAATAAGAGACTTGATGGTGGTGCTGTGGGTAGAACCTTCGTCGAGAGTAACAAATGCCGACAGACCATGCGGAACAGAATATCGGCCTTCACGAGCGGCTCATCCGCCGGCTTCAAGCCGCTGGCTTGGATCGCTGCCGACAAGAATAACACGTCCGAGAGATACGCAGCATCGAGTTGCGTGTACTCCGGTTGTGCGAGGTCGCCCTGCTCGGCTTTGCTTAAGCGGAAAGCAGTCGCGACATCGGCAAGCTCCGTCGACGTCAATCTGGTTGCTTGTTCAACACTCGGATTTGCACCGAGTTCGGCGTTCAAATCGGCCAGTGCTTTTCGGCACGTCTTGGCGTCGTTCAGATCGCGCAACGCCGCAACAACCGTCGCCCACGGATTAACCTTGCTCGACTTTGTGTTCAAATCAGCCGTCGAGGTGCTTGCTGTCGTGGTCTCCCCACAACCAACGCTCATCAGCAAGCCAAGAAGTATCGCAGGGATCAGGAGCTTGGGAGTCACGATGCTGGTTCCGTATCGGTCAGGGCGGCACGCAAGCGAAGGCAAGTTTTCACGAGGGCTGGGAAGTCACTGAGCGGCACCATGTTCGGCCCGTCACTGGGGGCCGAATCTGGGTTCGGGTGTGTCTCGATGAACAAGCCATCCGCCCCAGCTGCAACGGCAGCTTTGGCCAGCACCGGCACCATGGTGCGGTCGCCACCGGTGCGGTCGCCCAACGCCCCTGGAGTCTGTACGCTGTGCGTGGCATCAAAGATCACCGGTGCGCCGGTTTGTTGCATCCACGGGATGCTTCGCATGTCGTTCACTAATAGACCGTAGCCAAACGTTGTGCCACGTTCGCACAGCAGCACCCGTTCATTGCCGGTTTCCCGCAGCTTGGCTACCGCGTTCTTCATGTCCCACGGGGCCATGAACTGCCCCTTTTTTACGTTAACCACGGCCCCGGTTCGCCCGGCGGCTTCCAGTAAGTCGGTCTGCCGGGCGAGAAACGCCGGAATTTGCAAGATGTCGCACACCTTGGCAGCCGGGGCACAGTGGCCCACTTCGTGAACATCCGTGGTGACGGGTAAGCCGGTTTTCGCTTTGATTTCAGCAAGAATAGCAAGCCCGGCTTCCAAACCCACCCCACGGAAGCTCTTGCCCGAGGACCGATTAGCTTTGTCGAACGATGCCTTGAATACAAGTGGCAACTTCAACTCCTGGGCAATCCGAAGCAATTCGACCGCGATACCCAAACAATGTTCAAACGATTCAATCACGCATGGGCCAGCAATCCACAGTAGCGGATTTCCCCCACCTACACGATACGGCCCGACATCCACAACCCGCGTAACCATGAACGACTCTCGACAAGTTTCACTACCCACACGATACGGAATATGCATGGTTGTTGCGTGCCAACCAACCTTGTTGATCGTCGTTCTGTCTGTGGTTGATCTGTCCACAAGACTCTCCACTCTTCTCGGCAGTTCGCCATTGACGATGCACAAGGCACGAATCCACAATACCCTTACGAGTGCCGTGTGAGTTTTACTCACCTGGTGCGCTCTATTCGTGTGCGACGCTGCCCGCATCGCGCGCCCGGCCCCGCTGCAAGGCCGGTAGCAACAACTGATCCGAGGTGATTCATGATCCGTTTCGTGGTTCGCGCCTTGCTGGCGTGCCTGCTTGTGGTGCTTGGCACCACGACCAGTGCCCGCGCTGCCGATGAGGCCAAGGCACCGTATGTGGTCATCGTGGGGGTGGCTGACACCGCTGACAAAACCATCCTTCCACGCCCCAGTGCCGACGTGGACGCCAAAGCCTTGTTTGATTTGCTCAGCGATCCCAAGTACTTCGATGTGCCGGCGGATCGAATTGAACTGCTCACATCCAAAGTGGACGAGAAGCGCAAGAGCAAAGTGGCCACGCGGGACAACATCCTCGCGGCCATCCACAACGCCACCACCAAGACGGGGAAAGACGACCTGATCATTCTGGCGTACTACTCACGCGGGGCGTCGAGCGGGGATCGTACCTGCTTGTTCACGGCCGAGACCACGTTTAAGGATCGGGCCAAAAACTCGATTCTTGGTTCCGATCTCGAAGCCGACCTGAAGGCTGCCAAGAATCAACGGTTGATGGTGGTGCTTGATGTCCACTTCAAAGGCTTCGATGCTGGGAAGGAAGCCATCGTTGAGCCAACGCTGTCGGACGTACTCAAGGGTGTGTACGGCGGAGATGACAAGTCCGAAAACAACACGTTGCAAGACCGCCTGTTGATACTCTCGACGATTCCATCGACGGATCCGATCAACAAAGGTGACTCAAGCCTGTTCAGTTCTTTGCTCATTGATGCCCTTAAAGGCAAGGCCGACACCGAAGGATACGAGCCGGACGGCCTCGTGACCGTGGATGAACTGACTAAGTTTCTGGAAACCATGGTGGCGAACGAAGCCCGCACCCTTGGTAAGACCGTCAAGGAAAAGGAAGCTATTCCGTTTATCGTGGGCGAGGAAGTCAGTCACTTCGCGGTGACTAAGAATCCTGCCATCACCGAAAGCGTGACCAAGCGACTCAAGACACTCGACGACCTGGCAAGCAACAACAAGATCGGCAAAGAGATTGCCATCGAAGGCAAACAACTGTTAACCCGAATGCCTAAGCTCAAGTCGCTCCAGGAAATCCGCAAGCAACTCCAAGCACTCACCGATGGCAAGACGACGTCGACGGCCTTCACGGATGAAGTGAACAAGATCAAGAAGAGCATGATCCTCTCAGAAGAAGATGCTGAATCGTACATGAAGAAAGTCATGACCGGTCAACGCACCGTGGACGCTCTTTTTGTGAAGCAAACCGTGCCGGGGGAATTGGTAGCGGCTGGCATCCGCGGGCTGTTCCGTCGGTTGGAAGAGCCGATCCCCGCCGACATTGAAGAGATGCTCAAAGGCAGCAAGGAGTGGAAGAAGAGCAAGATGGAAGAAGCGCTGATTGCCGCTCGAACGAAGCTCGGTCGCCGGGAAGACTTGGAAAACAACAAGGATGTGGATCTCTCCATCACCATGATGCTTGCCAGCCTCAACGACCCGTACACGGTGTACTTCGACAAGGAGACCGTGAAGAAAGTCGAGAGCCAATTCCGTGGCCGCTTCAGTGGCGTGGGCATTCAGATTCGTCGTGATCTTGTGAATGATGCATTGCTGGTGGCCAGCCCCATTAAGAACAGCCCGGCGTACAAAGCTGGCATTCAGACTGGCGACTTGATCGTCGGTATCAAGCGAGACAGCGACCCCGAAGGCAAACCGCTGACGTCTGACATGCCCACGGAGTTCACAACCAAGGGAATGAAGACCGAAAAGGCACTCGACATCATTCTGGGCAAGCCAGGTATCCCGATTACGCTGTCCATCAAGCGCGGTGAAGAGACGAAGGACTACACCATCGAGCGTGGTTTCGTGTCCGTGGAAACCGTCATGGGCGTGGTACGTGACGAAAAGGACAACTGGAAGTACTGGCTCGATGAGAAGGAAAAGATCGCCTATATCCACCTGACGCAGTTCACAGAAGACTCGATTGATGAACTCAAGAAAACTCTGGCCTCGCTGACCAAGGCTGGTGTTAAAGGACTGGTGATGGATGTGCGGTTCAATCCGGGTGGTTCACTGAATGCTGCGGGTGGTCTCTGCTCGATGTTCATAAAAGATGGCAAGGTCGTGTCGGTTCGCCCACGCTTGCAGCCACAAGAAGTCTACAAGACGAACATGTTCAAGGATCTCATCGGCAGCGAACGGTTCCTCGATGTTCCGATGGCGGTGCTCATCAACGGCAACAGTGCCAGTGCCTCTGAGATTCTTGCCGCCTGCTTGCAGGATTACGGTCGGGCCAAGATCATCGGCGAACGAACCTACGGCAAGGGCAGCGTCCAGACCGTGCGACCGTTCCGCGATACTGGTGGTCAATTCAAGATGACCATTGCCCGGTACTTCCCACCGAGCGACCGCAACATCGATAAGTCGAACAGCGGTGGAAAACCAGAAGATGAGTGGGGCGTCAAGCCAGATACCGGCTACGAAGTGACGCTCAATCGCGAGGAGCAACGCGAACTGGCCGATCTGTTCCGTGATCGAGAGATCATCCCACGCAAGGACGGCAAAGGCGAAAAGACAGAGAAGAAGGACTTCACCGACAAGCAGTTGAGCAAAGCCCTGGAGTACATCAAGGAGCAGGTGAAGGAGAAGAAGTAATCTTGGCGAACCGGCGACGTCAGTCGCCGGGTTGTTTTTTGACCCTGCGACTCATGTCGCCGGGTTGACTTATCCACTTCCACATCAACGCAAACACAAACACCGCGAATACAGCACTACTTCCAGCACGTCCCAAACCATGCCCGAACACCACGGTGGCCTGGAACATGATGAACGCGATGATTAGATGAATCGTGACTTGTAACCAGCGCTTGCGATTCAAATACTTCTGTGGGGCATACCAGAGCCACACCGCGTCCGCGGCCCAAAGTAACGTGAACAAGTACGACACAAAGATGCCCGGCCCAAAGCCGGACGTGACCTGCACATGGTCGAACGCCTTGCTGTGCTGCCAGCGATGGGCATAGTGAAACGCGACAGCAACGTGAATCAGATACGCCAGCACAGCCAGGATCCAGGTCACGCGGGCCACACGGAAGCGCGTAGCCGACTCGTGCCACTCCGCCGCCTTTGCTGGAATCATCAGCGCAACCGCACCAACCCATAAGGCAAACACGGTATAGGCCGTAGTAATGATCGCGGAATGGCGCAAGGCGGGAGTCGGGTCGAGTATCCCTTGATAGAGGGCGTAGCCCAACCCTGCGGAGAAGATGAGCCAGCTCAGCCAGCTCCAGGCTAGCCCGGCTTGGGCTGTGCGTGCAGTTTGTGTGGGTTCTGTCATTTCGGAAAGTTTATCCAAGCCGGTGGCTTGAGTCGCCTGCGTGGGGAATATCGGTTGGTTTAAGTAGCGAAGCCAGTGGAGTCACCCGGCTCGCGGAACTTCACTCGAGATGGCGAAGCTGTCGCTTTGGCGCGGACGTCCGACCCGATTCGGCCCCTCAACGGAAATCCTGCTCCTCAATTCTTGGCTACCAACTGTCCGCCTGTCCGAATCAGTGATGCACGACGTACGACCTAGGCTCGCTCAGCCCGGTTTTCCGTCAGCCTATCCGCATCATCGCCAGCATTGGTGTGGCCAGTACGGCCCGCAAGATCGACACCCTTGAGGAGCAAGCACCAATGATTCAGGCTCGGCCCTGTCCGCTCCGCGACTGCTTGGATTTCCTTGAAGCTCGTGATGTACCTTCCGCCTGGTGGAAAGACTCCTTTGAGACATCGGCTGCACCCGCTCTGCCAACGGGGTGGTCGTCGTGGTCGAATGATGGCCAGCAGCAATTTATTTCGTCTCGCTTGCAGGCTGACGACGGTAAGCAATCTCTAGCCAGCACTGGTTCACGCACCACTCAAGCCCGCATGTGGAGACCGACCACCTACCCGGCGGACTACGGTGCTTCGCTCAGTATCCGGTCGGATTCGCCCGCACCCCTCGAGTTAATCGTGCGCGGGGAGAATCTCAACAGCACGTCGGCCAGTTACGTTTCAGCAGTGGTCACTGCCGGTGGTAAGGTTGAACTTGTCGAAGTGAAACGTGGGACGCGCACGAGCCTTGGTGTGGTTCGGCCTACTAGCCAAGTTCAGAATCAATGGTTGCGCGTGAACATCGCTACGGACGGAACACAGGTCGATGTTGTCGTACAACGGGCCGACACTGGGCAGTACCTCGGCAGCAACGGCACTTGGTCAACGACACCCAGCAGTTCTCTGAAAGCTAAGACAACTCAAAACCCAACTGCAGGCATGATTGGTGTTGGCCGCCTCGCTGGCGGCGGTGGCATGGCGTATGTCGATTCTTTTCAAGTAAATTCACCGGCCACGTGGAACCAGTCCTTCGATACCACCAGCGTCAATGACCTACCCTCGGGTTGGGCCAGTTGGAGCAGTGATGGTGCCGACAGTGCGAATGTCCAAAGTACTGTCTCGCTAAGTCCGGTGCAGTCGCTGGGCTTGGATGGCACCCTGTCATCACGCGGTCGCGCATGGCTTGCGAGTCCAACGCCATCGGACGTGACCGTCAGTTCCGCGATCTTGACCAACACACTCATCCCGTCCGGCGTGCTGGTGCGTGGATCAAACCTGCAGAGTGACACGCCGAGTTTCTACTCGTTGACCGCCACCAACGGTCCAACAATTCAACTCAAGAAGACGGTGAACGGCACAGAGACGACTTTAGCTAGCTTGTCCAGCAACATCACGATTCCGTCGGCGTGGTTACGGCTGACGCTGACGGCAAAAGGCTCAACACTTGAAGCCTCGGTGTACCGCTCCGATACACAGCAGTGGCTCTCGTCGACGGGAATATGGCAGAACGCCGCAACCTCGGCACTGCGAACGATGGACACCAGCTTGGCCACGGGCGGTCTGGTCGGTTTGGATCGTGGCAAGTTTTCATCTGGCATCGTGTCGTTCGACGACTTCGAAGTGCGTCCGCTTGGTGGCAACAGTGCGTTTGACGCCACGCTGAGTGCATCGCAGGTGGGCACGGTCTTCCGTAACTCGGTGACGCTGACCACCACCGCAACACCAGCGAGTGACGTGGTCACGGTGCAGTCGTTCATCGACAGTACTTTGAGAAACACGACGAATCAAGTCCCTGCATCGTGGGTATTGGACACGACTTCACTCGCCAACGGCAACCACACCTGGGATGTGCGGATCGTACGTACAGACGGCTCGGTGGTCACTCGACAGTTTCTTTTCAGCGTTGATAACACGGCACCGAGCACACCGACAAACCCGGATAGCACCCGAAAGTACAGCCATATTCGTCTTGCTCAACTTGCTTATTCAGCGAACCCGCTAGGTAGCTACGAGTTGAACCTGGCGAAGAACAGCCTCGATCTGGTCGTTGCGCACAACAGCTTTTTGAAAAAGCTTGAAACTGCTGCGCCGAACACAACGAAGGTGGTTTACACCAATGTCTCGAATCTTTATCTTGGCCTGTTGACTGACTGGTTGGCGTATGCGGACAAAATCGGCGTGGAGCGAGAGTCAGCTTTTTATCACGTCACCACACCATCTGCATACACTGGTTCCAGCCCATCATCCGTGCCGGTGGATCGCTTCTGGAGCGTGACACAGGGCAGCAGAGATCTCACAAGCGCAGCCCGTGGTGCTGGCATCACGTTCACCGGCGAAGGCCTGAGCCTCGGTTGGCCGGATCGTTTTGCGGAAGTGAACTTCGATGTCACCACGGCTGCGAAGAACTGGCGCGGACAGTTGGAATACGTGGCCGAGGTGAACGCGGACGGCACACCAAAAACGTGGAAGACGCTGACGATCACGGACACTACGGCCAACCTCAGCCGTGATGGCAAGTTCACATTCGATCCACCAAAGGACTGGAAGGCATCGACGTTAATAGCAGGTGGAGAGACCCTTTTCCGCGTGCGTGTCGTCACAACCGCAGGTACCGGGCCAAGCGTGAAAACGATCCTTGGCCGAGATTACACAGGTGCAAAAGGTGGCAGCACAGGCACGATCCCCATCTTTGATTCCAAAGCCGATGTGGATGGCGACGGCTTCCTGAACGACCGTGAGTATGCCAACCGTCGCAGTGGGTACAACGCCAAGTTCGTCCACGAAACTCGGTTGTTTTACCCGTACTACGGTGCCATGCGATTCGTATCGAATCCCAATTCTGCATCGTACAAGAGCTGGGTCATTGACTATCACCTTCGTCAACTGTCCACGAATCCGTTGGCCGGTGGCTTCTTTGTGGACAACAGCAATGGCAAGCTGCCGATTGATGGCATCCAGGTGAAAGAAGCCGTGGGCACCTATACCACGGAGATGGCCAGCACCGTGCAGAAGCTGAAGGCCGCACTGCCGGGCAAGTGGATCGTGACCAACACGGTTGGTTCATTCGCGGAGGGGAACGAGATCGCGGAAGTCTCCACAGCGGTGCTGGAAGAGTTCATGCTGAAGCCGAACGATGTGAACAATTCGAGCTTCCTCGACATGGCCGATCTCGTCAAACAACGGCTGGCCACCGGCACCACGGTGATTATCGACTCGCACCCAGGCACCGGCAAAACCACCGACGAACGCACACGAATGGGCACGCTGGCCTACTACTATCTGCTGGCCGACCCGGACAAGACGATGCTGATGTTCTTCGGTGGGTACTCGCCGTCGGCCAACTGGGAAAGCGTCTTCGTACCCGCAGCCACGGTGGATGTGGGCAAACCAACTGGCGAGCTGAAAGAAGTGGCACGCGGTAAAGACCCGGCCAACAGCAGCCTGACTTACCGCGTGTACAGCCGAGACTATGCGAACGCCAAGGTGCTCTTCAAGCCACGTTCGATGGATCCGCGCTGGAACATCGGCACCACCAACGACAACACCGCCACGGTGCAGCAACTTGATGGCCGGTACCAGGTGCTGAAGTCTGACGGCACGCTTGGGCCAGTGGTCACGTCGATCAGCTTACGGAACGGCGAAGGTGTTGTGCTCATGAAGGCGTAGTTTGGCGGGCGAGCAAATGCTCCACGATGCCATCAGCTACGCAGAAGCCCCGGCGATTCAGGCGGATGGATGCGTCATCACGCTGAAGCAGTCCCTGCAAGAGTAACGGTTCAGCGCCGTGTTCAAAAAGATCGTCGAAGCCGACGCCGCACTGCTGAGAGTACTCCGCCAAGTGGATGCCTTGGGCACGCCGCAACTGCACGGCTGCAGTCTCCGCTGCACGTTCGATGGGGTCGAGCACTTCCTTCTGATACGTCGGGCTGTCTCCGGCCAATAGCTTGCGAATGTAGTCTGTGGTGTTGCGGACGTTTAACTCTCGGCTGCCGTTGATGTACCTCGCGGCCCCGGTGCCCACGCCGTAGTAGGCATGGTTGGCCCAATAGCGTTCGTTGTGTTGGCAATGGTGATCAGGCTTGGCGAAGTTCGAGACTTCGTAATGTTCAAAGCCGTGCGTGGTCAGGGTGTCAATCGTCGCTTCATACATCGCCAGTTCGGTCTCTTCCGGCACGATGTTGAGTTCACCGCGTTGGCGGGCTTTCCAAAGTGCTGTGCCCTTTTCGTAGGTGAGGCCGTAGGTGGAGAGGTGCTGCGGTTGCCAACTCAGGGCCGTCTCGACGTCGGCCGACCACGCCTCCAGCGTGGTGCCGGGTGCGGCAAACATCAGGTCGAGTGAAAGGGCCCGGATGTGTGGACGGATCGCTTCCACGGCAGCCGCAATCTGATCCGACTTGTGCGCCCGATCCAGACTCTTCAATGTGAGGCTGTTGAACGACTGCACACCCAAGCTGATGCGGGTGATGCCGTGCGATGCCAGCAACGCACACTTGTTCGCCGTCAGGCTATCGGGTGTGGCTTCGATACTGGCCTCGTTCCCACGCGGCCAAGGAAACCAGTGACATAGCAGTGTCAGCAAACGATCCAGTTGCGATTCGCTAAGGTGCGTTGGCGTACCGCCGCCGAGGAAGATCGTCTCCACCGGTCGTGGGTCGCCGAGTTGCTTCAACTCCATTTCCAGTGCGTCGAGGTACAACTCAATGATGTGATCCTGCCCCACGGTCACGGCGAAGTCGCAATAGCCACAGTGGTGGGCACAAAACGGAATGTGTACGTAAGCCGTGCGTGGATCTAGCCAGGGTGCAGCGCGAGTCATGCAGGAAGTGTACACGGTTTGGAGTACTGTCAGCGTCAGCTGCAGGGTTGATTTCACCCGGCGACGCACATCGATCGTTCAACAAACATAGACTGACAGCACACTGTCACGGGCGAGTTCCATGCTGAGCGGAGAGACGCAGATTCGGGTGCGGTACGCCGAGACTGATCGCATGGGACTGCTGCATCATGCGAATTATCTCGTGTACTTTGAACAGGCCCGCACGGATTTACTCCGCCAGATCGGCGCAACTTACCGCGAGATGGAAGACCAGGGCTTCTTCCTCGTGGTGGTGAAGATCGAAGTGAAGTACAAGCGGCCGGTGCATTACGACGAATTGATTACGATCCGCACCACGGTGACCAAGTCGTCCCCCGTGCGGCTGGAACACGCTTATGTGGTGCTTGGGCCGGACGGCGGAGTGTGCTGCGAAGCGACTTCTACGCTGGCGTGTGTTGATACGGACGGGAAGATTCAAGCAATGCCGGAGTGGTTGAGCGCGGCGAAGTAAGCACGTTCATCGTGGCCTCGGCCATGTGCTTGGCGGTGAAGTGTGCGTGCAATCCCACATGCCCACGTTGGCCCAGCATGCGGGCCTCCACTGCGTTCAGCAACAAGTGTGCGAGTTGATTGGCCAACGCTACTTCGTCACCGGGTGGGTACAGCAACCCGCCTCCAGTAGCTGCGATTAATTCCGGGAACGAACCGAAGTTCGGCTGAACCACCGGCACACCGTTGGCCCACGCTTCCAGTACCGGTAAGCCTTTCGGTTCGAGTTGCAGTGTGGGCATGGTGAACACGTCAATCGACTGAAAGAACTGCACCTTGCTTGTGAGATCAGGGCAGTGCACCTGCTCGATGTCGGCACGGTACCCGGCGTCAATCATCCGCTGCTTCTGCGTGTTGAAGAAAGTCTCGTACTTCTGCCCGAGCCAACCACCGTAGCGGAACTTCAGCGACTTTAACTCCGGGTTTTGCTTCAACTTCAAGAACGCCGTCACAGCATTCTGAAAACCCTTCTCTGGGGCGAAGCGACCGAAGTAACCCAATGTTGGTGGGCGATCTGCTGGCCGTTCGGTTGGCCCGACATGGCCGCGTGGGTTCAACCCTGGATGCACCACGTGCATCTTGCTGCGGTCGATGCCAAGGTACTTTGCCATGTGATCGGCATAGCCGGAACTTGTGGCGATGTAACCGGTCGTAGCTGCGTCATTCTTGCGGATGAGTTCCAGGCAGGTTTCCTTGTGTCGCCAGAAGATGCCATCCAGGAACAAGTCATCGCCTTGCAGGGTCGTCCAGATCGGCACACCGAGAGCCTCTTGCATCGGTGGAACTAACCCGGAGAGCAACGCATTCGTCATCAGGATCGCTTCGGGTTTGATCTCGTTCTTCAACCAATCCACCAGCTTCAACATCTCCTTACGTTGCTTGCCGTGCGTGCCTTGCAGCATGGAGATGGTGAGCGGGCCGAGCTTCATGTAATCGGTTTTGCCAACGAAGCCACCGGCCCAGGTCAGCAACTTGTTCGAGTTCAACAATCGATCCGCGAACTTCGGTACAAAGCGAAACGCACCGGAGAGCTGCTGAAGATACACCGACACTCCGCCGAGGAACACTCGCGGTTGAGCCACGCCGATGCCATCATCGGTGGTGATCGGAGTGTAAGTAGGCACCAACAAGGCATCGTGGCCGATCTGATTCAACGCGGCAGCAAGGGCATTGTCCTTAATGCAACTGCCGCAGAACATGCCGCCAGCCCCAGCAGTGATGCTCACCAACCGCATCGCTTAGTCCTCGTCTTCAGTTTCAGTAGTTGGGCCAAGGTGGTACTTGCGCATCAGCTTGCGAACCGTCGCGCGGGCCAAGCCAAGCCAGCGGGCACTCACCAGCCGGTTGCCTTGCACCCGGCCCAAGACATCGGCTAGCAGGACGGGTTCGATCACGTTCAATAAGCGTTGATGCAGGTCGCTCGGTTCTTCGCCGTCAATCACTTGTGTTGATACCCATCGGCGTACAGCTTGCTCGATCAGAGCATCCGCGTCGGTGCCTTCGTTTAGTCGCAGTTCTGTAGGCAAGTGTTCTGGGCGAATCGCTTCGCCGCGCGAAACGACCATGGCATGTTCGATGGCATTCTTCAGCTCACGCACGTTCCCCGGCCAAGCACGGGCTTGTAGGGCTTCGATTGTTTCTTCAGGAATCTCGATCTCACGCTGGGTGAGCAGGTGGGCAAAGTGCTTTGCAAGAATCGGCACATCACCAGGACGATCACGCAACGCAGGCAGATGTATTGGGAAGACGTTCAAGCGGTAGAAGAGATCGTGCCGGAAGGTTTGCTTCTTCACGGCGTCGGCGAGGTTTGCATGAGTCGCACAGATCACACGAACATCTATCTTCACGGCGTCGGCCGTGCCCACGGGCAGCACTTCCTGCCGTTCCAGCACGCGGAGTAACTTAGCTTGCACCGGCAGGGGGATGTCGGCCAGCTCATCCAGAAAAACCGTGCCACCATCGGCGATGGCCAGCAACCCGGTGCGGTTGCGCTCAGCCCCGCTGAACGCCCCCTTAACGTGGCCGAACAGTTCGCTCTCCACAAGGTTCGGGTTCATCGCCGCAATGTGGATCGGCAGGAACGGTTTGTTCCGACGTGGGCTGTTGGCATGAAGTGCACGCGCTACCAGTTCTTTACCGGTGCCGCTTTCACCGGTCAGCATGACAGTTGAGTTCGAGGGGGCCGCCAGCGCAATCCGCTTGAATACGTGCTGAATTGCTGGACTGCGGCCAATGAGTTCGTCACCAACGGTTGATTTCGCTGGGCCGTCTTGAGTTGGTTTTGCCTTGGCACGTGACCGCGTGAGCACATCCACGGCTTGATCGAGATCGAATGGCTTGGAGAGATAATCAAAGGCACCACCTGCGACCGCTTGCACAGCGGTGTTGAGGTTTCCGTGAGCCGTCATGATGACGATGCAGGCTTCGGGTGCAATCTTGCGGAGGTGTCCAAGTACGGTGAGGCCGTCGGCACCCGGCAGTTGGACATCAAGAAACACAACATCCGGCGAGCTGGACTTGGCGTGTTGAAGTGCTGCTTCACCCGTGGCCACCACGGTGGTTTGGTACCCTTGCTTTTCGCAAAGTTTGCGCAAGGCCCAAGCGAGGCTTTCTTCGTCGTCACAGATCATGGCACGCAGTGGCATGACCTCATTCTAGCTGCTTAGGCGTTGGCGATTTGTCGCTCGACCGACACGCGGTTCACGATCCGCCGTCCGTCCGCATGGCGACGGAGCGTTTCTTGCGCCAGCTGCTTGATGTAGTAACAACTCACGCTGCCTGAAATCTCGAGGTTGTCTTCTGTTTCCTGCACGACGAGCCGTCGCAATTCGGGGTTCGATGATGCCAAAAACACTGCCGGGGTGTATGGTCGGTCGAGAAGTGCGCTCATCATGTCCGTTCCCTCCTGTTGTGGATCGTGGGGGCGAGCCAATCACCAAGACAATCCTGTCTCAGCGGAATTGTGGATGCCCGTCATCAAGCGAGGAAGCCGGACATTAGCAATTCATCCACAATCGTAGACAATCACAGTTCTGACTGCAACGATTTTTCCGTACAGCTTTGGAAACTTCATTCCTGTACTGTCGGAAATCGTTCGTGACTTGGCACATCGGCACTCACGCACTTGCAAACTAAGCTGTGATGACGGCAAAACAATTTGACATATCCTGAATTTCGGGTCGCCCAACACTACGGCCTGTCCAACTCATTCATGGAAGACAATCATGGGTCTCATCGCCGAATTCAAGAGCTTCATCATGCGGGGCAACGTCGTTGACCTCGCCGTCGGGGTCATCATCGGGGCCGCCTTCGGGGGAATCGTGACTTCTCTGGTCGCCGATATTCTGATGCCACCGATCGGTTGGGCGATGAACGGCATCAATTTCAACGACTTGGCCATCGAACTGCCTGGCACGATGATCGATCCCGCAACGAAGGGCAAACCCGCAGCTGAACAGGTCATGATCCCGGTGAAGATCAGCTATGGTAAGTTCCTGCAGAAGCTCATCGAGTTTCTCATCACGGCGTTTGTTCTTTTCACGATCATCAAGGCGATGAACAAGGCCACGAAGAAGAAGGAAGAGGCCCCAAAGGCACCAGAAGTAAGCACCACAGAGAAACTGCTCATGGAAATCCGCGACAGCCTGAAGAAGTAAACAAAATAACGCCACGGGATCTGATGATCCCGTGGCGTTATGGCCGCCCTTCAGCCGACATTTCAACACTTCACTAGCGCCACTTTGTCATTTCAATCAGCGTGTCCCGCTGTTGATCAGGGTTCTCGCCCACGTACAGGTGAAGGTGATCCTTGTCGATCATCACCACTTCAACCTTCGGCTTCTTGATGTACGCCGGGTACGGGTAGCTGCTCTGGATCAGGTCGTTGTAGTAGATACCGCATTCCCAATGGCAGTGGTGCAGTTGGGCCATACCCACCAGCGGGAAGAACCGTGGTGGATCGATCTTGTCCACGATCAGGTTCTTGACGATCTGCAGGTCGTCCTGAAACTCTTCATAAACATACGGCACGCCGCGGATGCGTCGCTCGTTGAACAACCGCATCACTTCGTTGTCCGATGGCGGATCTTCGCAGCGTGGCAGCGGGAAGCCAGCACGAATCGGTGGGAGGATCGGCGTCTTGTGGTCTTTATCGTGGGCATACTTGTTGCTCATTCGGTCGTACACCCAGGGCTGTATGAGGCAACCCGTGGCAAACATCGGCATCACCATGGCTACTAACAGCAGCAGCCGAGATGGTTTCAAGCGGATCATCGTCTCCCCCTCCGTGGCTTCTGTTGGCCTCATCTGCTCCACCCGATTCGACATTCCCCGTCGTATCGGTTGGGCCGAACCTCCTGAAGGGTGAGGTTCGATGCATCATGCAGGCGCGAACGTTGCTGCGGAAAGTATCGGTTGTTCCGTGCACGCAGTTCAGCAAAAGTGTGGCAAAGTGGCTCAGGTCGCTCAAAACTTCTTCATTGGCGAACTTGAAGCAGCCCCGTAGCCCGCCTGCCTACACTGAACTCTGTTACTCACCAAGCTCATGGAAGTTCCCCCGATGGTCTATCTTTCCAAGATTTACACAAAATCCGGCGATCAAGGCGAGACAGGCCTCGGTGATGGTCAACGTGTGGCCAAGGATCACCCACGTGTTGTGGCTTATGGCGAAGTGGATGAGTTGAACAGCACTCTCGGTTTGCTGCTAGCGTACGTGCCAGACTACGCAGAACGTGGGTTAATACTGAGGGTGCAGAACGAACTGTTCGACCTGGGGGCCGACTTGTGCGTGCCGAAGCAGGCTGATGAAAACCCGGCCCATGCCCTGCGAATCCAAGCTTCGCAGTACGAACGGTTGGAGAAGGACATTGACCGCCTGAACGACGATTTAGAACCGCTGAATAGCTTCATTTTGCCAGGTGGTTCACCCGCCTCGGCATGGTTGCATTTGGCCCGTACAGTGTGCCGTCGGGCCGAGCGAGCGGTGGTTTCGCTGATGAAAATGGAGAAGATCGGCGAACACCCGATGATTTACTTGAATCGTCTGTCCGATTTGTTGTTCGTGATGGGTCGGGTTGCCAACGATGGCGGCAAGGCGGATGTGCTGTGGGAACCGGGGAAGAGCCGAAGTTGAGAGTTGACCGCTCACGGTGTGAGCGGATCATTGAACCGCTCACACCGTGAACGGACGACTCTCAAGACTCTACTTGCCGTCCTTCTTCTTTGCGATTTCCAGCCCCTTAGCGATCAGGCTTGTCGCCTCGGCAGCATCGAGCTTGACGAGTTGGGCAAAGAATACTGCCAGCACGCGCTTGGTCTCGCTGGCACCGATCTTGAGAGTGTCAGTGTCGGTGTGGCGTGAAACTTCGTTGTAGAAATCGCTAAGCGTCATGTGATTGTCCGATAAGGGCAGGAAGAGAGTTCAACCTTCGCACATCATCGGACAGACCATCGGTTCAATGCAAGAAAAAAGTGGGTGAAAGTTTTTTTTACCGAGCACGAAGCGTAAGCGAGTGGACGTTTGGCATACTCGCTTACGCTTCGTGCTCGGTAAAAAGTTCGGCTTACGACAACTTCAACACGCCCGTGCTGTCGCCGAAGCTCTTGGTTGGGGCGTCCATCCGCTCGAACAGACTGAGGTACAGGTTCATCAGCGGGGTATCGTTGCGAAGCTTCGTGTACTTTCCGCCAGTAATCGTGCCACCACCTTTGCCCAGCAACAAGATTGGCAAGTCATCATGGTTGTGGCGGTCGCCGTCGCCGATGCCGCTACCGTAAACCATCATGACGTTGTCGAGCATGGTCTTGTCGTTAGCTTCCTTCACGGCCTTCATTTTGCCGAGAATATAGGCTAGTTGCTCGATGTGGTGCGTGTTGATCTTCTTGAGCTTGGCTTGCTTTTCTTCGCTCTTGCCGTGGTGACTGAGGTCGTGGTGGCCTTCTGGCACATCGATCATCTTGTACGGGCGGTTGCTGCCGTCGTTAGCCAACGGGAAGGTAACAACACGGGTGATGTCGGTCTGGAAAGCCAGCACCATCAGGTCGCCCATGATGCGAACATGCTCGTTGAACTCTTTCGGAGTGACGAGTGGAACCTTGAAGTCCGGAGCCAGATTCTTTGGTTTCTCTTCTTTGCTTTCCTTCGCCATGCGTTGGATGCGTTGCTCGACCTCACGCACGCTGGTCAAGTACTCGTCAACCTTACGGAGATCGCCAGCACCAAGAGTCTTGTTCAGCGTCTTGGCATCTTCCATCACGTAATCGAGAACACTTTGGTTGTAGGCGTCACGCTTGGCCTTAGCGGCTTGGGCTTCCTTGGAGTTGTCGCTACCGAACAGGCGATCAAACACAGCCTTCGGGTCGGTTTCCTTGGCGTTTGGCGTGTTTTCGCTCCGCCAACTCATGTTCGACGAGTACGCACAGCTGTAGCCGGAGTCGCAGTTGCCAGCTTGCTGACCACGTTCGATACCGAGTTCCAAAGAGGCAAACCGTGTCTTATCACCGATGACACTGGCGATGTGTTGATCGGCCGATTGGCCGGAGCGGATGTCGGCCCCGTGAGTCTTGCGTGCCTGCCGACCGGTGAGGAATGCGGACATGGCACGGGCGTGGTCGCCAGCACCGTCGCCGTTTGGGCGAGCTTTGTCCAGTGTCAGTCCACTGAACACGTTGAGGTATTCTTTGTAATCGGTGAGTGGTTTCAGGATGTCTGGCAACGTGCCCAACGCACCTTCTTTGCCCGGTATCCAATCGGCTAGGTGCACACCATTGGGCACATAAAGGAACGCAGCACGCTTGATTCCTGCGGATGCTGCGGTACCAGCCGTTGCCGGTGCGGCTACAGCCAAGCCTTCGAGGTATGGCAACGCCACCAACGCCCCGATGCCCTTGAGCAGGTTCCGCCGCGACAGCATAGCGCTCATATCATTCACTCCGTTTGGCTCGGCGTTGTTGGAACGGTTCGGATTCCACAATGGCTAGGACAAGGGCCGAGAAGCGATCTTCACCGGCTTTAAGTTTCAGCACCAGTTCATCAAGGATACACTTATCGTAGTATTCTAAGCCCCGGCCTAGTGCAAAGGTTAACATCTTTTCCGCGAGGCACTTGCGAAATTGGTCGCTCTTACCGAGAAGAATCTTGCGGAGTTCCGCTGGACCGTTGAACTTCAACTGACCGGGCAACACGCCGCTGGCATCAATCGGATTGTCTTTGTCCTTCTCACGCCAGGCACCGATAGCATCAAAGTTTTCAAGGCCAAAGCCAATCGGATCCATCTTGGCGTGACACCCGGCACAGCTTGGGTTCACTCTATGTTGCTCCATCTGCTGGCGGAGTGTTCCCTTGAGCGCTGTCTTCTCCAACTCCGGGATATTCGGCGGTGCGGGCGGTGGCGGGGAAGCGAGTATGTTGTCCAGCACCCACTTGCCACGTTTCACGGGCGAGGTTCGCGTTGGATTCGATGTCACCGTCAGCACACTGGCCTGCGTGACGATACCGCCCCGGCGAGTGTCCGTGAGTTTTACCTTGCGGAACTCCGGTCCGGAGACGCCTTTCAAACCATAATGCTTGGCAAGTGTCTCATTGGCGAAGGTGTAATCCGAATCGAGGAAGTCCGTCACTTTCGCATCGTTCTTAACGATGTGATCGAAGTACATCTCGGTTTCTTTGACCATCGCAGCCTTGAGATTTTCAGTAAAAGAGGGGAACTGTGTCGAGTCCGGTGATGCCCCCCATACGCTACGAGTCATTAACCATTGCCCGCTGAAATCAGTGGTCAGGCTTTGACTTTTCCAGTCCTTCAGCATGCGTGTGACTTGGGCTTTCAGCACTCCGGGTTTGCGGAGTTCGCCGTTGTCGGCCAGCTTCAGGAGTTCTTCGTCTGGCGTGCTCGACCACAAGAAATAGCTCAGGCGGGTGGCGAGTTCGTGCTCGTTCAGCACGCGGCTTTCTTGTGGTGCTTTTGGGTCAGGCTCCACACGGAAGAGGAAGTTCGGCGAGACTAGGATCGCTTTGAGCGGTAGCCGAATGGCCGTGGCGAAGTCGTCGCCTTTGCTGTCGGCCATGAGGAATAACTTCATCAAACGGTCGATTTCAGCCGTCTGTACAGGTCGGCGGAAGGCCCGGCGTGCGAACGTGCTGATGACCTTTCGTGCGGAGTCGAGCTTTTCTTTGGTGCCGTCGGTGGTCGGTTCCGCAACCAGAACCAACCTCATGGAGTCCGAAGTTGGTTGCTGGAAGGTACCTTTCGCCGGCCCGTCGATTTCGAGTTGATCGAGGCCTAAGGTGCGGAAACTCTTCGTTTCTTTGTCTTCCTTTGGGTTAGTAAACGCCATCGATATTCGCTTTTCACCAGCTTTTACCGTGTGCTTGACGCTGAAAATCGCTGGCTTTTCTGCCGTGGCTTCCACGTCGAAGGTTTTAACGTCCTTGCCGTCGATCCGCAGCACAAGTTGCGGTTTTTCATCACTTAGCTTGGCTCCCCAAGCACGGATGTTGAATGTGTAATCACCATCGACGAGGAAGTTGAATTTCTCAATGGTGGCCGAGCCTTCGGTCGTGAAGTTCACCTTCTGTGTAGTGCGGTCCTTTGCCCCACGCGGAATGACGACCATCGTTTGGCTGCGGAAGGATTGCTTGGCTGGCTTGATTTCGTTTGGTTTTGCGAGTGCTCGGCTCAACGCCTTGTCGGCTGCGCCAAGGTACTTCTCGATCAGGATTGGCTGTACAGAGAGCACATCACCGATGTTGTCGAAGCCGTAGCCAACGTCGTCCGAAGGGAAGTCGTTGGCCGGTTGGAAGTCGGTGACCCCCAGTAAATCACGGATCGTATTGTTGTACTCAGCCCGATTCAACCGGCGTATGGTTACACGACCCGGGTCTTTCGGCCCAACGCAAGTGATGTTCAACAACGAACTCTTGAGGAACGTCACTGCTTCGATCCGCTCGTCTTTGGTCGGCTGCTTCTTGTTCTTGGGTGGCATCTCCTGTTCTTCGATCACACGCTCGACGGCTTCCCAAGTCTTGCGATCTTTCTTGGCGTGCGCGGCAGTTTCGTAAACATCTAGTGAGATACCGCCAGAATTATTCTCGGTGCTGTGACAGGTGTTGCAGTATTTATCGAGAAAAGGCAACATCTTCGATTTGAAGTCGGCATTCAGCTTGGCTTGTGCAGCAGTAGCCGTGGTAACTGGTTCGGCTGCTTGCAATTGTGGAAGTTGAACAACGGGGCGACAAACTCCGAGAACTACAACAAGCATGACTGGAATTGCAACTAAGGCAAGAAGGCGTTGCATTCGGGAATCGCCTCGACAAGAGAGAGACACAATTTTAGACACATTCGGGCCGGTAGGAGTTCCACAATTGGCCCCGGCTGACATCCTTCAGCTTCTATCGGTGGAACTCATCTCATGTTAGCTCATCGCGTCGAGCGCAGCAACAGTTTCCGTTGATTGCTCCACACTTCGAGCGCAGAAATTGTTTTATTTGAAACTGTAGGCCGATCTCGCCGAGATCGGTACCGGGCTTTACCCGGCCTTCGGCTATCCACTTCGCCTTGTATCAGTTCTTTCACCCGGATTACACTCCCGCAAGGCAGGGAGGCCTTGGTTTGCTGTTTCAATCGGCGACGTTCCTGATTGTTTTTCTCGGCACACTGCTCGCTGTGTATTTTGGCGTCTGGTGGTTGTTCCGTGGTCGAGTAGCGGCGGCCAACGTCGTCCTCTTCCTTGGTAGCGTGGCGTTCTACCTCTGGGGCGAGCGTTTTCAGGGCGTGCTGCTGCTCTCGTCGTTGGTTGTGAACTACGGCTTGGGATTATTGGCGAGCCGAAAAGCGAAGTTGGCCACTTGGCTATCAGTACTTTTTAATCTGAGCCTGTTGCTCTGGTACAAGTACGCAGGATTTGTGGCAGGGCAGTTCGGCTTCACCTTCAGCACTCCGAAGTCGCTACCGTTGGCGATTTCGTTCTTCACCTTCCAAGCCATGAGTTACGTCTTCGATGTGGCCCGTGGACAGGTGCCTGTTGAAAAGAACTTCATCCGCTTCGGTGTGTTCGTCTTCCTGTTCCCGCACTTGATTGCCGGGCCGATCGTTCGATATCAGCACCTTGCTGCCAGCTTGCGACAACGCACTGTCAGCGTCGCGCAATTTGCTGATGGTGTGCAACGGTTCGTCTTCGGCTTGGCCAAGAAGTTGATCCTGGCCGACACGTTCGCTGTGGTGGCGGATCAAGCCTTCGGCTATACGCCGGCGCTCTTGGGGGCCGGGGCTGCGTGGCTTGGCGTTCTCTGCTATGCCCTGCAGGTGTACTTCGATTTCAGCGGCTATTCGTGCATGGCCATCGGCTTGGCCAAGATGTTCGGCTTCGAGTTCCAAGAAAACTTCCAGCACCCGTACATCGCGCAGAGCCTGACAGAATTCTGGCGGCGTTGGCACATCAGCTTGAGCACATGGTTCCGTGATTACGTGTACATCCCGTTGGGTGGGAACCGTGGCGGTGTAGCACGAACTACGCGCAACTTGTTGGTGGTGTTTGTGCTGTGTGGGTTGTGGCACGGGGCCAACTGGACGTTCCTGATCTGGGGGTTGCTACACGGTGTCGTGCTGATTCTGGAACGTGTCTGGCTTGGCAAAGTGCTCGCAAAAGTGTGGCTCCCTCTTCGTCTTGTTTACACGTTGTTGGTACTTCTGATCTCTTGGGTCTTCTTCCGAGCTGAGGATCTCACGCGCGCCGTCGGTTACCTCGCTGCTATGGTTCGCTGGACACCATCACCGACTCAAGTGGTGGATCTCTGGAGTGTGAAACTCACTTGGATGCTGCCCATCGGATTGTTGTGTTGCCTGCCTTGGCAGGACTGGCTTTCAGGTGTGAGTTCGCGCATGAAAGGTTGGTGGCTCAGCTACGTCCGCAACTGGTTGGCCGTGGGTACGCTGGTGTTGTTCTGGATGTCGATGAGCCAATTGGTGGCCGGTAAACATGTGCCGTTCATTTACTTCCGGTTCTAGTGAAAGTCTCGTGCATGACGCAGATTGCCATCAGCCCGGCTGTTTCCGTGCAGGACGTTTTTGGTCCTCCTCCGATGGTGCACCGACCAGCACCCTTCGCGACTTGGCTATTGATCGTCGGGTTCCTTGCGTCAATCTTGTTGCTCACCTACGGCACGTTTGTTCGTGAGCAACCACCCTTTGAAGAAGAGCGGGACAGGCACTCTTATGCCCCGTGGCCCAGCAAACGCTACGAGTTCGAGGACTACCCGAAGTGGACGGAGTTGGCCCTCATGGATCGCTTTGGGTACCGCGATCTCCTGTTCCAAGGGAATCGCTATATCCATCGGCAGGTGTTTGGCGAAGCAGATAATCTCTTCGCTTGGATCGGCGAAGATGGCTGGCTGTTCCTGAATGTTGGCGATCCGAACCGTCGGCAGCAAAACCAACCCAGCCTCGATGATCGCCTTGCAACATGGGTTGATGCCTATGTCGAACGATCAACGTGGTGCAAGGCTCAAGGCATCGAGTATGTGGTGCTACTGGTGCCGGAGAAGTCGAGTGTTTATCCAGAGTACCTGACCGAACAGCAGTTCCGCCGGTTGCCGGAGATGGAGGTGAATCCACGGATGAAAGAGTTATTAGTTGCGCGTGGTGTCCGCACGGTTGAACCGCTCTCGGCCATGTTGGACGCGAAGAACAATGAAGTCATCTTTCACAAGAATGACTCTCACTGGAACCAAGCTGGCGCGATGGTGGCACACCGGACGCTGATGAAAGAACTTGGCATCACAGCCAATACGGACTACACCATCGAGTTCAAAGAGTACATTGGCGACCTGAACCGTATCACCGGTACATTACAAACTTGCCGAGCACCAACATACATTCACAACACACACACACCCGTGTGGGACATGAGCCACCCCAGCCGCGAACTGATCGTCAACAAACCGAAGATCAAGCACTTGCTGCCCAAAGTGTCGCTCAACCCAACGGCCAGCGGGCCGAATATCGTGTTCCTGCACGACTCCTTTGGCGATGCCTTGTTTGACTTCCTCAGTCATGATTGTCGGAGCGTGGCCACAGCGACCACGGACGACTTCGAGAAGGACTACATACTCGCTCATCGCCCTCAAGTTGTGGTGCAGGAGATCGTAGCGCGTAAACTCTACCGATGGAAGCCAGATCAGCCACCGACATCTTTGCCGAAAAACTGAACTCCATCTTTGTGAATGTTGAAGAAATCGTAACGATTGTTCCGTGGAGTACGGTTCAACGGTTTTGAACGGCAGCCGTACAGATTCCTTGTTCGGAACGGCCCGCGTACGCTGAACGTTCGTTGCGATCCTTCCGATTGAATGAGCAGCCAGGGACAGGATGTTCCGGGCGCTAAACACTTATCAATCCACCAGTTCACGGAAGAACCACCATGTTCCGAACGTTTCGCTTGCCTCTGGCTGGCCTGCTCCTCGCACCGGCATTGTCATTCGCCCAAGCACCGATCGTGTCGGTTGACATTCCAGCCATCCCAAAGTCAGCCATACCGTTCGCTGCTGTACCGCAGCCGATGCCTCGTGATCTGCCTTCAGTACCAGCACCGAAGATGATTCCGATCAATACTCAAGCTGCACCGATGCCGATACCGAAGGCAGCTCCGGTCGTTGCTGCACCCGCACCGACGATCGTGATGCCGGAAGCAGCAGCACCAACTGCTGCGGTGGAAGAAGAGAAGAAGCCGGAAGACAAATTCCTAGTCGAGAACATGCTCGGCAAGACGACCAGCGGCCAAAAACTGCTCGACAACGGCTGGAAGATCTACGGTTGGACGCAAGGCAGCTATACCACGGGTTCGGGCAACCGCAACAACCTGCCTGTGCCTTTCATCGACCGTAACAACGAATACTCGATGATGCAGAACTGGCTGCACGTGGAGAAGACGATCGACACGAGCAAGAAGGAATTCCAAGTCGGTGGCACGGTGGATGCGATTCTGCCCGGTACGGATAGCCGATTCACATTGGCACGCGGTCTTTTCGATCAACAAAACCGCGATGGTCGGCTCTACGGGTTCGACCTCTACCAAGCCTACGCCGATATCTTCCTGCCGAGCTTCGGGGCCAACGGCACCACGATGCGGGTTGGTAAGTTCGCTACCTTCCTCGAATACGAAGTCGTGCAGGGCATCAGCAACCCGTTCCTGAGCAGAAGCTACCTGTTCCAGTACAACCCGTTCACCCACACCGGTGTGAACTTCATGACGCAACTGAATGACGACTGGAGTATGCAGAACGGCGTGGTACTCGGGGCCGACAACTTCATCGATCCGGCAATCCGCACGACGTACATCGGTCAGTTGAAGTACGCACCGAAAAACGGCGACACGACGGTCGCCTTCGGCACGATGATTACCCGCCCGGACTACCACTCATACGAAGAATTCGCCTTCTACAACGTGTATAACCTGCAGGTGACTCACAAGTTCAGCGACAAGTTGAACTACGTGATCGATGCTAGCTTCTCGCACATTGACAAGGTTCCAAAAATCGGCGGTGCCAACTGGTTCGGCGTTGTGCAATACCTCGGTTACGCCCTCACCGACAAGATCACCGTCAACACACGGTCGGAACTGTTCAACGACACGAACGGCTTCCGCACCGGTACGGAGACTCTGTACAGCGAAAACACACTTGGCATGACTTGGAAGCCAAAGCCCTGGTTGTACATCATGCCGGAAGTTCGCTACGACTACGCCACCAAGGGAACACCATTCGATGGCCGTCGTGACTTGTTCACCGCCTCGATTGGCACAATCCTCCGCTGGTAGGCCGTCCGCTCCGTAAATCCGAATAGCCCGTGAGGAAACTCGCGGGCTATTCTTTTTCAATCTTCAGCACACGATTGTTCATCGAGTCACAGATGTAGAGCTCACCGGTTGTACGACGGTAATACACCCCATGTGGTGCGTTCAGTTCCAGCTTGTCCGGTGGCCCGCCAATCCCCATGCTGCCCTTCTTGCCTGTGCCTGCAACGATGCCAAGACCCTGACTCTTGAGAGCATAGCTCTTGATCTGGTGACCGAAGTCATCGCAGATGAGGATGTTGTTCCGCCCATCCACGCCCAGGTGCTTGGTGTTCTTGCCGATCTTCACGTCGTCGGCCTTGGCCTTCGTCGAGTCGTGCAACGTCTGGACTGAACCATCTTTCTTCAGCACACGCAACGTCGTGCCCCCGGCGACATACACCTGGCCGTTCGCATCCACCGCCACGCTGCGTCCGCCGGGCAAGTTCTTCACGGTCTCTACGAGACCAGTTTTCATGTCCAGCACCCGCACCACCGTACTGAAGCCAGTCATGTACATCTTGGATTGATCGGCGTTGAAGTACAAACTGGCCACACCATCGAGGCCCGCTTTCTCGCCGGGCCCGCCATCGCCGGTGGTCTTCTTCTCGCCGGTGCCCACCACGGTGCTGAGCTTGCCTGACTTGGCGTCGATCTTGCGCACGCGGTAGTTGAAGCTATCGGCCATGAACACATCGCCGTTCTCTGCCACGATCAAATCATGCATCGCGTTGAACTGCCCAGCCGTTGCTGGCCCACCATCCCCGGCGTAGCCGCGTTTGCCCGTGCCGGCGTACACCGTAAGGATGCCCTTGGTGTCCACCTTCCATACCTTGTCGTCCTTGTAATCCGCGATGAGCATGTTGCCGGTTTTGTCGAAGTCCAGCCCGAACGGCTGACCAATTGCTGCCTGGTTCGCGGGGCCATCGACCCCGCCTTTGCCACCGCCCGCAATCAGCGTCACCTTGTCGGCGTGGGCCAACGAACTGCAAAGCAGCATGAACGCGATGAGAAGTCGAGACATGATGTCACTCCAAAAAAAAGACTCAGCAAGGTTCCCCCTGCCGAGTCTATTGAAGGAAACTACGACGTTACTGGTAGTCATACCCGATATGGAAGCTCACGCGGCCATCGGGCAGGCGCTTCACGTTGGTGATGAACACCTCAAACCCGCCGCCGGTTTGGGCCTTGCTGCTGGGGATCGTATACGGTGTGAAGCTGTCGTTCGCCGGGCTGGGGAAGGGCACCGCTCCGCTGAACACCCTTGGCCCGGTTGGGCCTTCTACGCCGTGGGCTTCTTCCAAGAATACCTTCTGGGTTTGGTTGCCGGGCAACACGCGCCAGATGAGCAAGCCCTCGGCAGGCAGGTCGGTGTCAAAGCCTTTCTTCTTGCGGTTCTCCAGCAACAAATACTCGCTGCCATCGGCTTTGATCGGCACCTTGAAGCACTGAGTGTTGTCGTCTTCAATCGGCGAAAGGATCAGCTTCTGCTTCACGCGTGGGTCAATCATGGAGGACTTGATCCAACCGAGTTGCTCTTTGCTCCACGCGCTGAAGTGTTGTGGCCGACCGTTTGGCAATTGCTGGCTCATGGCACACCAAACGCCGACGCCTTCCATGCCGGGCACTTCCGGGCGGGCGTACAGATCGGGCAGGCCGAGCATGTGGCCGAACTCGTGACAGAACACGCTGATGTCGGTCATCTTCTGGCCACCTTCCTGCACGATGAAGTACGGCCAGTTCTTGTTGTTGTGGCGGAAGTTGGCACGGTGCGGCCAGTACAGACTACCGCGTGTCGTTTGCACTCGATCACCTGCGAAGAGGAAGAACACGCCGTCGAAATCCTTCAACGAGTCCTTGCCGTTCTTCTCGAGGTATTTGTCCATCACCTCCATCAGCAGGGCCGTCTTCTCACGGCTGCTGGTGCCGTTGCCGCTGCTGTAGTCCATCCGCTTCTTGCTGGCTTCCACCCAGCCGGCGAACTTGCCCGAGACCTTGAACTTGTCGTAAGAGATTTCCTTGTAGTAGTCGCTCATGCTGCCGAACACTTTTTGCCCGGTAGCGCTTTTGTCCTTGTATTTTGCATCGCTGAACAGCGAGCTTTCCCAATCCTTATCGCTGATCTTGTCCGAGTGCTTTACATCGGAATAATCGATGCCGATCACCACGAGGTTGTACTTGTCCTTGGCCCAGGCCCGTGGAATCTTGTCGTCCCACCCGCCACCAATTGGGGCACGCCCTGTGAGGGTTGGTTCCGCCAACAAGATGGCCTTGGCGTTGATTTCCTTGCCGTCTCGCTTGAGGAGCAGTGTGACTTCATCGCCGACTTTCTTTTCAACCAGTGCGTCTCGCAGGCCGGTGTTGGCATCGAGCTTTTTATCGTCGACTTTCAACAGGATGTCCTTGGCCTTCACCCCGGCCTTGTCCGCGGCTCCGCCGCTGGTCACTTCGAACACTTCCAACCCACCATCCTTCAACGGATCGCCACTGGTGATGCCAATAATGGCCCGAGCCGGGACAGAAGCAGCATTTGCTGAATTGAACGGCTTGCTGGTGGGCCGAGGGGTGACTTCGATGACCATGGCCTTCTTGTCACGCAGCACGGTGAGCTTGATCTTCTCATCGGCCACCACGGCCCGTAGACGATCCTTGGCCAGTGCCGGGGTGCTGATGTCGTCTTCGGCGATCTTGGTGAGCACATCGCCCAGCTTCAGCCCGGCCTTGTCCGCAGGCGACTCCGGGGCGATGGCATCAATCGTCGGCTTGCCCTTCTCGGTCAACTGGATGCCGAGAAACCCGGACACCACCGGCTTGGCAGTGGTCAAGGCCTTGAAGGTCTTGGTGTCGGCCTTCACCGCATCGGCTACGGTTTTGAAGCCGGTGAGATCGGGGGCTTTCTCTTTCTCAGCGGGCTTCGGAGCGTCTGCTTTGGGTGTTGCTGGTTTGTCTTGAGCAAGCAAACCAACCAGCGGGAACAGAAGCAGGGCCGCAAGGGCCTTCGTGCGGTGCATCATGATGAAGGTGTCGATCAAGGGTGGGAAGAATCAATGTGGGTAGGTTACTCGAATGTGAAGGTGTGTTTCATGAGAAAGCGATGAGCGGTGAGGGTGAGGGGCGGAATCAACTCATATGAGGAGGCAGTTCCTTGGTATGGGCTTTTATCCCGAAGGGATGACAGCATGTAGCCGGTGGTTGAGCGAGCGCCAGCGAGCGACACCACCGGAACAGGCACCCATCCAAAATGGAAACGATCCTGAAAGGATCGCAGATCTGCGACCCCTATCGGGTGTCGGTTTCTTTACTCGCTACTGTTCCTACCCAAACCGAATAATACAGTTCATCATCGGCGGTGGAGCGTATTGTAATTTTCGTCTATTGCAGCGCCTTGTTTGTTGTGTTTTTTGGTTTTGTCACCAAACGGCTCATTTAGATTGATAATTAAATCTTCAAAAACAGCCGAGATCACAGGAACAGACACAGAATTTCCCAACTGACGATAAGCCAATGCGTCATTAGGATGCAAAACAAAATCATCAGGAAATCCCTGTAGTCTTGCACACTCTCGCGGGGTTATGCGTCGGGGAACACCGTTTTGGACTACACCCAAACGGTGCGCATCACTTGTAACTACAGTGATTGAAATGCTTTCTGGGTCCAGGAATTTGAAAACCTCAAATGACATGTTACCACATGTTGGATTATACTTATCCGCGATTATGCGGAGATAACCTTTAGAAACCAGAGTTTCCAGAAGAGATTTAAGATTTGACTTATCATAAAAAGTCTGGATTTGCTCAATCGTGAGCTCTTTTCCGTCCTGCTCGATACCAAAATGTTTTTTTTCTGCGATTGCCAATTATAGCATTCATAAGAGCACGCTCATCATCCGAACAATACCCTTTAGTGCCCAGATCCCAAGAATGTATCGAATTGCCTCCACGATAGTCTATGAGACGCATACCATGTAGATCACTGAATGGTCGGCCGTGCAAAAAATCAGATAGTTGCATTATGAAATTCTTTGTACATCTGTAGCGACTATCAACTTCCGGCTCTAATATGTGTTTGACGCAACTGTAAGATGATAGTATAGAGAATAAGTCTGGCTGTGACATTGCCTTTTTGAATTTATGGGAATCCGCTGCTCCTAAATCCGATTGAATGCTTACGTTTGGTTCTTTGCCAAGTGTACATACTAAATAGATTCTAACTCTGTTCTGTGGCACATTGAAGTTGGAACTGTTAAGCAGCAACATCTTAACTCTGTAACCAAGTGCTTCAATTTTAGAAACTACGGCGGCATAGGTTCTACCCTTGTCGTGCGTCGTAAATCCTCTTACATTCTCCAGCAATAGCATTGCTGGTTTCTTTGTTGTAGCCGCGAGTAATCTCTCGATCTCAAAGAAAAGAGTACCTCTGGAATCGGCGAACCCTTTTTGCTTACCTGCATAAGAGAATGCTTGGCAAGGAAATCCTGCGAGGAGTACATCATGAGCTGGTAGGTTCGTCACCAGTCTAATGTCGTTGTTGGGTACTTCATCATAGTTCAGTGAATAACATTCCTGAGCTTTCTTATCGATTTCACAAGAAAAAACACATTTTGACTCGAAACCATGCTTCTCCAATGCTATTTCTAAGCCTTCCGAATACCTCCAATACCTGCAAACAAGTCTACAAAACTGATCATGTTGTGTATCCTAAACCTCATTTGTTACTATAAAGTAAGCTGCCAGATGTCTGATTTCGGCAACTGACATGGCGAAAGTACAATCACTGTGACTACAAAGTATACCTATAGCATTTTGGCGTATGTTAATATTTCCTGCTCCATCGATCACATAGCAAACCTTGTGTCCTGCCGTATGAACACTTCTCATTAGTGACTCCGACTCGCGAGCCTTTCTTTCTATCACACTATTTGTCGTGACTTGAAAACTGACTTCTATACCGAAATAGTTGCCTTGTGGCGATTCTACAACTACATCAAAATTTGTTCCCTTTCCACCTATTGTATGTGACACATTTGGTAGTGCTTTATCTCTTGTCACGTGCCAATCTTGCGGCAATGAACTTCTAATATTATTTACAACATAGTCTTGTGCTAATTGTCCAAGAGCGTTGGAGGTTGCACCGGCGACCTGTCTGCTAACGCGAATATAGTTTTCTTTCGCAAAACGATCTAATTCTTCAGGGCGACCAATAAGTGTGCCAATAATGCAGCGTTCCTTAACTTCCATTGGCAGGGTATCATTAACCCCGGCCGAACCGAATAGTAGGAGCATAGCCACATCAATCATCTTTGGTGTGAATATACTACCAGCGAGCAGACTCTTTGAACTAACTCTGAGTGCCGAATTCGCAAGCGCACACCGATTACCAATTATCTTGAATTGGTATTTACAAAT
>JBBRME010000023.1:0-32841 GCA_038230995.1 Gemmatales bacterium | reverse complement strand
GAATTTCTTCCACGCGGCTTCGTCAGTGCCGTCGCCAGTCTTCATCGTGTAGCGGCGCTTGTAATCGTCGATTTTGTCGCCGATGTATTCGAGTCCACCACCACCCATTGGACTACCGGTGACTTTCCAGCGTACTCCTTTACTGCTCTTGAAGTGCTCCTTCAGGAACTCCTTGTCGAACTGCTGGACGCTGGTGTAGATGCCCCAGCTCTCTCCATTGATGACCACTTTGACGAGGTTCGCTTTCGGCGTCGGCAAGTACTGGTTCGCAATGTACGAGTAGAGCGCCGTGCTTAGGAACGTTGAGTCTTCATGCGAGTTCAGCAGGTTCAACGTCTTGGCGTTGCCGAAGCGTTGTTTCTCGTCGGCCATGTCGATCGACACATTCAACGATCGCTTCGAACCCATCGGCACCATCATGTAGGACGACATGCCCCGGAAGTGCAGGCCCACGTTCTTGTACGACTTGCCGTCGATGGTCATGTTCGCAGGCACATCCACATCGGTGCCGTGAAAGTCTTGAAGTTCTTGTTCCCAGTCTTTGTTCTCGAACTCGAAGAAGATGGTTCTCAGCACGCTTGGGTCATAGGCCTTGGCATCGGGATACGTCTTCACATCCTTGATTTCGACCTTCGGGCCGGGCTTGGTTTCCGGGCTACGACCACCGCCACCCGGCCCACGCATCCCACCGCCGGGGCCACGCCCGCCACCTGGGCCACCCTGGTTATTCTTGATCGCCTCGCGCGCCGGTTTGCGTTCCTCGGCGTTCAACCAGCCGTCGTTATTCTTGTCGAACTCCTTGAGAATCTTGCGTTGCGTTTGACCCGGCGGGCCACCAAACCCACCACCACCGGGCGGGCCACCGAAGCCACCCGGCCCACCGGGCTGGGCACATACGGCCGAGGCAAAGGCCAGCACGGCCACCGCAGATATTCGCAGTTTCATCATCTCTCCTTCATGTTGCGAACCCAAAAATATCGGACGAGTTCCCGCCCGATAAAGTTGCTTTGTGTTGATGAGAGCCTACGCGGTGCGTTGTGAAGCACCCATGAGAGCATTGAAGTTGTTGGTATATGATCTCTGAAAGAGACTCAGCAATCACGCAAATGACTACGGTATTCGATCATGATGAATCCGCCGATGCAGCCAGTGCTTCAAGCAGAGCAACTGCTGTTGCGACCAATGACTTCAGATGATTTCGCTGCACTGTTCGCCGTGGCATCGGACAAAGAAATTTGGGCGTTGCACCCGGCGCATGATCGTTGGCAGGAACCTGTCTTTCGCAAGTTTTTCGAAGATGGTTTAGCTTCCTGTGGGGCGTTAGTCGCCATCGACACGACCACTGGACAGATCATCGGCAGCTCACGCTACGACAGGATTCGCGTGCTTCACGATCGTGAAGTTGAGATCGGTTGGACGTTCCTGGCACGGGCGTACTGGGGCGGTGCGACGAACCGACTGATGAAGCGGCTGATGCTGAGCCATGCTTTTGACTCTGGCTTCGATTCCGTTGTGTTCTTTGTTGGTGAGAACAATCTGCGTTCGCGGCGGGCACTTGAGAAGATTGGTGCAGTCCTGACGGACCGCACACACGCCACCGAGATGGCTGGCAAGCCATGCGTGCACGTGGTGTATCAAATCACCCGAGAGATGTTCGCCACCGTGCCGTTGATGCAGGCTCTGTTTCCCTCGGTTCGTCGCGCCAGCGACGGACATTGACATTGCCGCTGAAGTTGCTGGGCTGGGCCGTCGCAGACGCGTCCGGCTTACAGCGTCTTTTCACATGCACGAGCTACAGTTTTTTGTTACGATGCTCATATGCAACGAGGTTGTCTCCAACGACAGACGAATTCTGTCTTTTGCGGGCATATCTTGAGGAATAGACAGAAAAAATTCTGTCGAATAACAAGTTCGGCAAGAGAGGGCTCCAAATGCCGCACATCACGTTAGCTGTCACTCCACCCGTGCTCCAGCAAGTTGCGGCAGGTCACGCCTACCAACGGCAACTCGCGATACAAGGTGCGTCGCCCGACTTGCAACCATTGATCGACACGGCAACTCGGCACCATCGGGTACAAGTTGCGATCTGTGGTGTGTTCGCGTTAACCGTTGGAGATACTGGCGCGATCTGGGGAACTCACCAGAACGCCGGAACCCAAGCAGATGATTTCGATAACCTGTATGCCTTGCTGGCGCGACGCCCCGGTCTTCCGGTAACGTTCACTTGGTAGCGGCTCAATAAGTGGAGGAGTGAAGATGAACTTGGCAGGGATGAGTACGCCCGGACTTCTCAAACTCTACGGGGCCGTCCGCGAGGCCTTGGAGATTGACGATACGCTGCACCTCGCTGGGCTGCCAAAGGTTCACGGCGTTCGGGATTTTCCAGACTGGCGAGTCTGGAGCGATGCGCTGGCCGTGGAGCTGGACAATCGCGGCGTCAAGTACCAGAAGGTGGATTGGTGAGCAAAGGCAGGCCGCCCCAGGCGCTGCAGCAGACGGCGGGGGCATGTCGGCTTTCCCAAGGTCATAGCTCACTCGGCCCCCGCCGCCGCTGAGCTTGATCGTTCGGCGGCAGAAACGAGAGGGCACGGCGTGTTCCAGAATGGTACCGGTCCGACGACTCAGATTGGATACGTCAACCGCAATAACCAGCGGTGCGAGGGACACCGTGGGGTAGCGGGCACTGACCACGGAGCACTATCCTACCGCATGGTCTGTCAGCAGCCGGGCTGCGGGCGAGATTACGGGGCCAACGGCACCGACGTTTTCCAGCGGCTGTGCCCGTTCTGTCAGGGCGGTGAGCCCGGCATTCCATACTGATGGTCGTGCAATAATATAAGTCACCGAAGGATGAAGTTATGTCCAGTATATACCAAGACCAAGCAACTGTTCGCATTCGCGTGTACCTCAAAGACGATGGCCGTATCGGCCGCATCGATGGTCCGCCGACGGAGGGCCAGAACGGCTATCAAGAGTTACGGATGCGGCCAGATATGCACGGAGAGTTCAAGCTGATCGGTCGGTACGATGTGATGGGGGCGTGCATCCCGTTCTTTCCATACGATCTCAACGGTCAAGCGGGTATCGAAGGCTGGCTCGCTCGCCTCAAGGTGCATGGCTTCACCGTCACCGAGGTCAAAGACGCCTAACCAAACGCTGCACCTGACACCGGCCGCATGTAGGCTTTTCGTGACCAAAGCGCACCTGAGCGGCCGGTGCAGGTGAGCTTGGTCGTTAGGGGGCACTTGCCTACAGGTTGTTCGGCCAATGAGTTTGTTGATTCTAGGTTGTGCGGAGGTTTTTTTTTCTGTCGGCGGGTGGCGTGCGCGTTCTGCCTGGCGAGGATTGTTCCTTGGTCTCGCAACACCTGCTCACATTGCAGGGTGTGCAACTCATCCGGCTGTCATTCATTCTGTTGTTTTCGTCAGCAGGGTCTGTGCTGGGGGTAGTTTACAAGCGGTGTCGCTTCGCGTGGTTGTCGTGGCCCCCTAACAAATCACTCAACTTGACCCGCCGCGTACTCGGCGGTAAAACGGTGTTACTCAATTCATCGCCCACCCCCGTCCGGCGGGCAAGTTAGTTCAATCGTTGGGCGGAAGAAGGCTACCGGAGTGTGTTCGCCCTATGCCTGACATCGTCTACGTCTTGACCAACGAGGCGATGCCCGGCCTATCCAAGATCGGCCGCACGAGCGACAGCGTCGAAGCGCGGTTGACGGCCCTCAGCGCCCACACCGGCGTCCCGCTGGCCTTCGAATGCTACTTCGCCGCCGAGGTCAAGGACGGGGTGCGGATCGAGAAGACGCTGCACCAGTTGTTCGCCGAGTTCCGCCTCAACCCGAAGCGGGAGTTCTTTCGCCTGGACCCCGAGAAGGTGGTGCTGGCGATCAGCATCGGGGAGTTCAAAGAGGTGACGCCAGGGGTGGCTGCGGTCGAGCCGGAGGAGCAGGAGGCACTGGACAAAGTCAAGGCCCGCCGGCCGCGGATCAAGCTGGAGGCGCTGGGCGTCAACCCCGGCGACGTACTCCACCTGTCTCGGGACGAGTCTATCAAGGCCATCGTCGTCGCCGAGGGCAAGGTGGAGTACGATGGCGAGACGCTCAGCCCGTCGGCCGCCGCCCTCAAGGCATTGCACAAGTTGGGCTACAAGACGCCCTCGGCGAGCGGATCCGAGTACTGGATGTTCGACGGCGAGCTGCTGGACGAGCGGCGGCGGCGGTTAGAGGCGGAGCAGTTCGACCAAGGTGGGGCGGCCGGCCAAGGGTAGGCGGCACGCCGAACCAGTCGCTGCAGCAGACGGCGGGGGCATGTAGGCTTTCCCGGGTTCATAGCTCACTCGGCCCCCGCCGCTGCTGAGCTGGGTCGTTCGGCGGCCGAGGGCGTCGCGGATGGGGATCGCTATTCCCCCAACTTTCTCCAACGGTGAAGGTACGACACTCGGCAGCCTGCTGCGGCTCATCCCGCTGGACCAGCGGTTGGAGTGGTCCGAAGACCTTGCCCAACTCGAACGCTGGAAGGCTGGCGGCTTCATCGGGCAGAGCATGGACTACCCGGCCTTGTTCTGGCCGGCGTTCGTCGAGTGCGGCGACTGCGTCTTCCTGGCCGCGCGGTCGCCGGGGAGCTACGAGCTTCCTCAGTGGCTCAATCGTGAGGGCGGGAACCGCCGGGCCGTCGAGTCGGAGCTGAACGGTATCTACATGGGTGACCTGTTCACTGGCTATCCCGCCGAGCCGACGCGGGATCAGGTGATCTGGCTC
This sequence comes from Gemmatales bacterium, assembly GCA_038230995.1. GTDB lineage: Bacteria > Planctomycetota > Planctomycetia > Gemmatales > Gemmataceae > JALHQU01. The sequence goes on along the minus strand of JBBRME010000023.1, from coordinate 28,085 downwards.
GCCCGGTTGCTACAGAAGATGTGGGGCTGGAAACTCCGGCAGGAGTTTCCCCAGCGGCGCGTTCTGGTGGCCTTCGATGAGGGCGCGGCGGACGTGCTTCGCTCGTACATCATGTTCTTCCAGGCACCTGCGACGTGAGGCCGCCGAACCAGGCGCCGCAGCAGACGGCGGGGGCATGATTCGTTTCTGGGACTTCCAGGTTCAGTAGCCCCGCCGCTGCTGAGCTGGTTCTTTCGGCAACGAAGAGGGCGCACGGATGTCAAATGCGTCTCTAATCGGCCGAATGATGCACGCAGTCGATGAGTACGAGGAGGGCCGGCTGTCTTCGGAGCAGGTGGAGCGGTTCATCGAGTTCCACATGGAGGGGCTTGAGCGGATCGGCCTACGGGAGGTTCACGAGTCGCGGTCCCTCACGCATCGCCTCGTGTCCGCGCACTGTTTCAATGGGGTTGAGGAGTTCATGAATGTGGAGCAGGTGCCAGTGGTTGTCGCTGATCTGCGGCGATTTTTGCTGTCTTTGCCCGACGGCCAAGGTGCCGAACCAAAAGTTGCACCTGACTGCGGCGGCATCACGTGAAATCAGAGTTCAAAGTCTCACCGGCCGCCGCAGCAGGTGAACTTGGTCGTTCGGCGGCGGAGGGCTTCAGCGTGTTTCTGCCACGGGGCGTGACGGGAATCGAGAGCCGGAAGGAGGGATCGCCCTCCGTTACCGACTACCATGCATTCCGCGGGCACTGCTACGCCGCATCCAGCGAGGGCGGATGGGCGGTAAGAGAGGTGTTGGCCCCTCGTCAATCGATGGCATGCAACTACGCCTTGGCCGTACTCGCGTCCGGCGATGCCACCCTCGCCGTTGCACTGAACGGGGTGTTCCCCTTGCTGGCGTTCGCAACACCGCCGTCGGGAGGGCAGATTACCCTCGACTTCGCAGACTGCCCGGCCCTGAGAGCGGCGTTCGAGCAGTTCGGGTACACGGTCCTACCGGCAGCCGAACTGGATCGCCCGCTTACTCGGGAGATGTGGCAGGGGCTGGCAGAGCACGAACAAAAGCAAGTAAGATACTTCCGGCCGGGGCGGGTAGGAGATGTGATCTACAACTACTGGGACTGACAAGAAGGCCGAACAAGTCACTGCACCTGACGGCGATGAACTTCGCTGGTTTCCGTTCCATCTTCGGCACTGTCGCCGCAGGTGAGTTCAAACGTTCGGCGGCAGAGGGCTTCGCGGGTGGACCTTGCTGACATGCTGTTCGAGCGTTGCCACCAGGCGGCCTGTCACTGGCCGAAGGGGTTGGCGGAGATTCTTGAGCAACTCGTCTGGGCGACGGACGACAACGGCTCGGAGATCATGCGTACCGTCGAGCGGTGGCTCCAGTCCGACGACTTGGAGCGGGTGCGGGTGGCGGTCGAGGTGCAGGACGTGTTCCCGTTCCGGCACCGAGCCGAGATGGACGCAGCGCTGTCGGTAGTCAAGGCACGGTGGCCAGAGCTGGCCGAGCGGTGCGACAGCTTGTCTTACGAGCGCGCGGTGTGTGCCCGCGAGGCCGACCCGGTGCCGCCGGATGTCGCGTCGCGGGTCCAGCGGTTGCAGGAGTTGCTGCGGCAGGTCCGGGCGTAGCGCAGACGCCGAACAAAGCGATTCACCTGACCCGGCGGGCACATGGGTTTTTCGAGGTACAAGTCTCACTTGCCCGCCGAGCAGGTGAACGCAGTCGTTCGGCGGCGGAGGGTTTGCGAGTGGCGTTGCTTGCTGGTGAATTGGCAGTTTGGCCATCGATGGAGGGCATGGCGACATTACTCCGGTCGGCTGGGCTGGCTGTCACTGTCGGCAAGTACTCCATCCGTATCGAGGGGCACTCGCGATTCGCTTTCGAGGAGTATGGAGGTGATTTGGGCGACCCGGTCATCGAGGCCGATGCCGAGAGCGTGCCGGATTTGATGGCAACGTCTCGGCTCGTGTCGCAAGCACTTGCCCGTGCAGAAGTGGTACACCGCTTTGAGGTGTACGATGACGCCCGCGAGTTGGCAGGCTATCTGCATCACGGGTGGCCACTGCAAGCGGGCTAGTCAACGAGGTCAACAACTTTTCCGAACCTACCCCACGACGGCAAGAATATCGTCTTCGGTCATGATCATGTATTCCTTGCCGTCCACGGTCACTTCCGAGCCGGCGTAGCTGGTGAACAGCACGCGGTCGTTGACCTTCACCTGGAAGCTGGCTCGCTTGCCGTTCTCCAGCACCTTGCCTTCGCCGATGGCCAGGATCTTGCCTTGCTTCGGCTTTTCCTTGGCCGAATCCGGGATGATGATGCCGCCGGTGGTCTTGTCATCGGCCGAGAGACGTTCAACGACGATCTTGTCGTTCAGGGGAATCACTTTCATTGCGCTACTGCTCCGTACTGGGGTTCGGTGTGGTCGGGTAGGTACTGTTTAAGGCCTTCCGCAACAGATGCAACAGTAAACTCACGTTCACCGGCTTTGGAAGCACGCTAAACACTTGGGCCTGTTGGGCCTGGCGGATCACATCACGAGTGGCCTCGGCGGTTACGAGCAACGCGGGCAGTCGTTCATTGAACAACCGCACTTGTTGCAACGCTTCCAGCCCGGTCATGCGTGGCATGTGCAAGTCGAACACCACCAGATGGATCGGTTCGGCCCGCACAATGTCGATCGCCTCTTCCCCGCAGGTGGCCTGCCGAGTGCGGAAACCGCAATCGTCAAGCCAATGGGCCATCACATCCCTGCTGTCCGCGTCGTCGTCGGTGAGCAGGATCGAGTACGACATGCCCCAGAGGGGTTTGTTCAATGTCTCGATCATGATGGTGATCGCCGGGGTCTTACCCGAGGTTCCAACAAAGGAACACAATACGGTTGTAGCAAACCGCGCGCCGTGGAGGGTTCCGTCCGCAGCACATCGGTGTAAGCAGCCTAACATAAACGAGTTGCACCGCACAAGGGGCACTGCGGCGGAAGTTGAAACTGGCAGACCCCTGCCGTGATGGCAGTAGGAACTCGGAATCTACGAGCCGGAAGCGTCAGCGACGGGGTTTTTCTTGGGAGGTTCGCCTGTTGAAAGATTCGCGCTCAGCTTCGTGTCACTGCGTTCCACTGCGCATCGCGGCTAAACGTATGGGTTGAAGTCGCTCAAATATCGTGGAAGTGACGCCTACAGATCAACTTAGCCGCGATGCGGAGCGTTAGCGTAGCTGAGCGCGGATCTCCACCACCATGTGTAAGAGACCATACCAGAGCGACATGACTCACCAATAAATGCCAGCGCTGCGCAATCGTCATATCTTGTAAAACGAAATAACGTACGCCAGATATTAACAGTGACACCGGGTTTCGCTCCGATTCCCCGCTATTTATAAGGGGATTCGCACAACATGCTCATATTGATTCTTATCATTGAGGATCAATGGCGGGGGTGTCCGCATGTCCGTGAGAAACATCAACTCCAGACAGAATGACGATTTGGAAGGTTGGTTGTAGTGAATCACCCATTTTTCAAGCGCCCTTGCCGGTTGGGTTGACCCTGATAAACTCCTAGCAATCCAATAACGGACATAGTTTCACTGACTTGACGTCGGTGTCACTCGGCGAACGCCGACCCCACGACAGCTTGGTTCACGGTGAACTGGGTTGATCGCAAGTCACAATGACACAGGATACTCTGGCATGGCCACGAGCAAAGAAGGCAAAGCGAAGATCATCGGTGAGTTCAAGCGGGCTGAGAAGGACACCGGATCGCCGGAAGTGCAAATCGCTCTTCTCACAGGTCGAATCCTGTATCTGACCGATCACATGCGTGCTCACAAGAAGGACTTCAGCAGCCGTCGTGGTTTGTTGAAGTTGGTCAGTCAGCGTTCGAGCCTGTTGCAGTATCTGCGCCAGACCAACCGCGCCAAGTATATGGAAGTCATTGCGAAACTCGGGTTGCGGAAGTAACACTTCGTCGCTCGTGCGGTGGGCTGGGTGTGTGCCTGGTTCACCGCGGGTCAGTTTTCTAACGCCGAGTTTCACCCCGTCGCTCCACCCAGCGAAAGGGTTGCCTCGTGCCTGTCTATCGTGTTGAAAAACCATTCGGATCATCGACTCTCGTCCTCGAAACCGGGAAGATCGCCAAACAAGCCCACGGGGCTGTGGTTTGCGGCCTCGGCGAAACACAAGTTCTCACCGCCGCCGTCGCCGGTGGGGCCATCCCCGGCCGTGACTTCTTCCCACTCCAAGTGGAATACCGCGAGCGAACCTACGCCGCCGGTAAGTTCCCGGGTGGCTTCATCAAGCGTGAAACGCGCCCAAGCACCAAAGAAACACTCACTTCGCGGTTTATCGACCGCCCGATTCGTCCGTTGTTCCCGACGGGCTACATCAACGAAGTCCAAATCATGGCTACGGTCATGCAGGTGGACAAAGAGAACGACCCGGACATTCTGGGCATCATCAGCGCTAGTGCAGCCCTACACATCAGCCCGATTCCGTTCTTGAAACCCATTGGTGCCGTGCGCGTCGGTCGGGTGACTGAACAGTTCGTGTTGATGCCAACGCATACACAGATGGAAGAAAGCGACCTCGATCTGGTGGTGGCCGCTACACGCGAAGCCATCTGCATGATCGAAGGCTTCGCCCGTGAATTGCCGGACGAGATCATCGCGGCGGCCATCATGTTCGCCCACCAGAGCTGTGCGATTGTGATTGATGCGATTGAAGAGCTGCGAACGAAGATGGGCTTGGGTGTGAAGGTGCTGCCTCCTGCACAACCGGATAATCCGATGGTGCCCGAGTTGTACAAGAAGATCGGTGCCGAGTTCAAGAAGCGCTACCTGACCCACGGCAAGCTCGCCCGCTACGCAGCACTTGATGAACTCAAAGCCAGCACCAAGAAGGACTACTTCCCTGAAGGGGCTACGGAAACGAAGTTCACACCGGAGCAGTTCAGCGGGGCTTGGAGCACGTTGAAGGAAAAGCTGTTCCAAGAAATCACAATGACGGGCACACGCATCGATGGTCGGGCGCTCGATCAAATCCGTGAAGTTTCGGGTGAAGTGCAAACCTTCCCACGAACCCACGGTTCGGCCCTGTTCCAACGTGGTGAAACCCAAGCCGTGGTCATCGCTACGCTGGGCACCGGTCAGGATGAACAAAAGGTTGATGGCCTACAACAAGAGATCAGCAAGAAGTTCTACCTCGACTACAACTTCCCCCCGTACAGCGTGGGTGAGTGCAAGCCGATTCGTGCTCCAGGTCGCCGGGAAATCGGCCACGGCATGTTGGCTGAACGCAGCTTGAAGGCCGTTCTGCCAGCGACATCGAAGTTCCCGTACACCATTCGTTTGGTTTCGGAAATCACCGAGTCGAACGGTAGCTCCAGCATGGCCTCCGTGTGTGGCGGTACCTTGGCACTCATGGACGCTGGCGTGCCAATCAAGCGTCCTGTGGCTGGTATCAGCATCGGCTTGGTCACGCAGGGCGAAGAATACGTCCTGCTGACCGACATCCAAGGCGATGAAGACCACTATGGCGACATGGACTTCAAGATTGCCGGAACCCAAAAGGGTGTGACCGGGATTCAGCTCGACATCAAGATCGATGGCATCACCGAAGACATCGTGAAGGGTGCGCTCGAACAGGCCAAGATCGCCCGCATCAAGATTCTCAAAGAGATGCTTAAGGCACTCACTGCACCACGGTCGGACATCGCCGCCACGGCTCCCCGGTTGTTCCAAGTGAAGATCAACTCCGAGAAGATCGGCCTACTCATCGGGCCAGGTGGCAAGACGATTCGTGCCATCCAGGAAGAAACCGGCGCACGCCTCGACATCGACGACGATGGCACCGTGACGATCGCTGCGAACGACATGGAAAGCGCCAACGCTGCCAAGGGCAAAGTCGAAGCACTGTGTGCCGAGATCAAGGTTGGCACCGAGTACGAAGGGAAGATCACGAGCATCAAGGACTTTGGTGCATTCGTGGAGATCAGCCCCGGTCGCGACGGCTTGTGTCACATCAGCGAGCTGGATCACGGCTACGTTGGCCACCCACTCGATGTGGTGAAGGTCGGCGACAAGATCCGTGTCAAAGTGGTTGCCATTGACGATCAGGATCGCATCAAGCTGAGCCGTAAGGCCCTGTTGCCGAAGCCAGAAGGTGGCGAAGGCGATGCTAACGGCGGTGGTGGCGGTGAAGGTCGCCCACCACGTGAGCCTCGTGGTGACCGCCCACCACGACGCGAACGCCGAGACTAGATTTCGCGAGCCACCGGGTCAATCCGGTGGCTTTTTTTGTGAAGATTAACCTTAGGCCGCATCTCTTACCCTGTTTGTCTCACTCCCGTGACCCGCACGTCTTTTCGTTCCCAACGAATCACTTCAATCTTTTTTGTGATTCTTCTGCAAGTCGCTGAATGAACGCGCCGATATATCGCTTCAGACTTGCACCGTGCGAAGCATCGCTTTCACACAACGAAGCAGTCTCGTCGCAACTGGCCATGCATAGGCCCACTTCATCCGCGACATGATTCACCACGACGGATCACCCTGGAGAACTCTTCGTGAACGCAACGATCCTACTGTTGGCTTCTTCGATGGCCCTCGGTGCTGATGCCACCATTATGGTGAGCGGCACGAACTGCGGTGGCTGTGGTACCCCCACAGTGACGTCGTCGTGCTACACTCCTTGCTTGGCGATGCCAAGCTGCACTGACGCCTGCGGCCCACGTCTGGGGCTGCTCGCCAAGATCAAGGCGAAACTCGCCAGTATGAAGCCAAACCTCGGATGTTCGACCTCGTGTGCAGCACCAACTTGTGCTGTTGCCGCACCCGTTTGTGCCCCGGTCTGTGAAACAAAAACCTGTGGCTCGCCACTTCTCCGCCGACCGATCTTCACCGGTTTCACAACCTGCTGTGCGGATCCATGCAGCAAAGTCAGTCTACTTGACAAGTTGAAGGCGAAGTTCTCCGGGCTGCACTCCTGTAACGCTTGTGCAGCACCAGCCGCACCGACGTGCTGTGGTTCAACCGTGGCAGCAGCACCAACGACGGTAACAACAGCACCTGCAACTCCTGCAGCGATGCCGAAGTAAGCACATCAAGTGTTGACTTCGCAAAGAGCCACCGAGGCCAACTCGGTGGCTTTTTTCGTGCTCCGGACGACACACACCTTCAAAAAACTCTCGCGTTACTCCGAAATCTTATCCGAACCCCGCAAAGTGCCTGATTGTAAAAATGACTTGGTTTGAACCTATCGGTGTTAGCGCATCCGCGCCAGTCGCGCCACGCGTAACTCACTAACCCGCACGACCTCACCTGTTTCGCGGACTGGCGCATCCGCTTGTACTCGCATCATTCGCCGATGTTGCGGAAGCCGAAGTTCTTTGCCCTGTTTTCCCAAATCGCCCTGACTGTTTTGCTTCCCCAAAGCCCGTGACGTGTCATGATGTTGCAAGCACGTCGGGGAGTCGTTGCTGCATTGGCTCACGGGATGTGAACCACGGCGGCGGCCACGGTGCCAACCCGGTTTATGGAGTTTGTTATGAGTATGCGTTGGATTAAGGTCTGTACGCTGACCGCGGTCGTCGCCGGCGTCGGTAGCTCGTTCGCAGCTGACGACAAGAAGCCAGCGGCAGCCGCAGCCCCAGTCGCCACCCCAGCAGCGGTGGTCGGTGTTGCAACAGGTGATTGCGGCACAACGGTTGCGCCAGCCATGACGTACCAAACCGTGACCGTCACGGAAATGGTGCCAACGACGGTTGCTGAAACCCGCACCGTGATGAAGCCCGTCACCAAGGTGGAAACGTACACCGGTTACAAGACCGAGTACGTGAACGAAGTTCAGGCCAAGCAAGTGACCGTCAACAAGATGGTTACTGAAACGGTCAACGTGACGCGAAACGTCCAGAAGCAAGTGACCGAAGTGGTGAACGTCACCAAGACGATCTCCAAGCAAGTGCCCGTCACGAAGACCGTGATGGTCAACGAAACCCGCTACGAAACCGTTCAAGAAACCAAGATGGTTTCGAAGACAGTTCGCCACGTGGACAAGGTTCCAAGCACGATCGACCTGGGGCCAAGCATCCTGGATCGCGCTAAGGCTTTCGCTTCGCCTTGCTACTGCCCATGCCCACGCTCGATCACGGTGTGCAAGCGCCAAGTGAGCTGCGAGACGGTATGCGAGCCAGTCACCACCTGCAAGAAGGTGCCAGTGACGACCTGTGTGCCAAAGACTGTCACCACCTGCGAAACGGTTTGCGAAACCGTGACCGTGCCGACGACTGTGACCAAGTGCGTCACGGTTTGCGAAACGGTTCCAACGACGGTGACCAAGTGCGTTCCAACCGTGGAAACGCAAAACGTCACTGTGTGCGTGGCCAAGCAAGTGCCATTCACCGGTACACGTAACGTCTGCACCATGGAAGCCGTAACGGAAACGGTGAACGTGTGCAAGATGGTGCCAACGCAAGTGACCAAGCAAGTGGCCGTTTCGAATGGTTGCGGTAGCAATGCTTGTGGCAGCACCTCGGCCTGCGGTAGCTCGGCCTGCGGTATCAACGCCTGTGGTAGCACCTGCGGCCACCCAGCCTTCGGTAGCCGCATCAAAGCAGCAATCGAATGGAAGCACAACATGGTTCGTGGTGCTATCGGCACCATCAAGAGCGGCTTCGGCGGTCTGTTCAATCGTGGTTGCGGTAGCAGCTGCAGCACCGGCTGTGCAGCAGCAGCCCCAAGCTGCGGCGGTTGCAACTAAGTCAAATGGTTCGGCTGATCTCGTACTTCAGTTGAACTGACCAAAAACCCAAGGCTCGTCGGACGCAACCGACGAGCCTTGGGTTTTTTCGTGGATATTCGGCGAGTAGAATCGTGTGAGAGGTCAACAGACATGAAACGACGCTGGCGATTCTGTATCTGGCTGGCCGTTTTGTAGGGCTTTTGGGTGGTGGCGTATGAGGAGTTGATCCTCACCGCTGTCGCACGGCATTCCTTGAAGTGGTAAACTCGGCAAAGTCTGGCGACGAGACTAGCAACCGCTCACTATGAATCCCCTCTCTGAATACCTGCTGAATCACGTCATCGTGACGGCCATGTTCTTTGGCGTCGGCAAGCTGATGCAGCGGTTCATCGGGGCGAAGTCCGAATTGCGGCGCGAACATGGTCGCTACGTTTTCTGGTGGATGATCGGCTCGTTTGGACTTGGTGGTGTGGTCGGGGCGTTTGTTGGTGATATCCCGAATGGAGCTGGTGGCGTTGCGATGTTCTGCATGCTGTGCGGCTGGGTCATCGGCATGATCCACGGCGGGCTGATGATACGCGATCATATCTGAATGCAACCGCTTACTGTGCTTCGCTTCGTACGCGGCTCAGATTACTTAGGCACGCTCAACTCCGTCACCTGATCTACGGTGGTGCTGTTGAGCTTCGACACCTTCATGACTTGTTTCACAATTTGCCCAGGCATCTTCGGGCTAATCCAGGCACGGATCTTCATCTCACCAGCTTCAGTGATGTTCGACCACTCGTAGATGGTGCAGGGAAACTCTTGTCCCAGTACAGTAAGTTTCTCTTCTCCGACTTCAGTTGCTTTGGCATCGGGCTTGGTGAACTGCTCGGCCTTGAGTTCGGGATGCACTTTGATCGTGGCCGGGTACTTAAACAAGCGTGGCTCGTTGACCTTCTTATAGCTGCCGTCGCTCTTGGTTGTGGTGTTCTGGTTCTCCACTTCGACACTGGTCGAATTGTTGGCTTGTAGCGTCCAAGTTTCCACACTCGTGGTCGACTGATCGCCGATCGTGGTGATGTTGGTGCGCACAACGCAAGTTCCAACGGGATGTGGCTTCCAACTCTCGTAATCTTTCGATGTCACGGTCGCCCAGACATCGGTGGAGATGGGTTGAGGGATCTGCTGTCCGGCTCCATCGACGTCGTTACGGGTCGCAGGCCCACAACCGATGAGCAGAAGCAGAATGAAAGGAAGTGCACGGCGCATGGGATTGTGATCCGACTTGTGGATGACAAACCACCGGGTTGATCCAGGTGGCTGAAAAAACACCAGCGGGGTAAACCCGCTGGCTGGTAAAACTACTTTTTCTTCTTCACTACTTTGCCACCTTCGTCGGCAGCAATGGCTTCATCCTCGGCTTTGATCTTGGCTTTTTCTTCATCCGTAAAGGGCCTCGTTGGGTTTGGTGCTTCACCACAACCCAGCGACATCACCAAGCCAACCAACAACCCGAGCAGTGCAAGCGTTCGCATGTCTGTCGTCTCCGTTAGAGGTCGCTGGCGTTAAATACGGCACCGTCATCGATGACCACGGCACGCATAAACGAGATTGGGTCAACACTGAACCGAATGAAGCGAACCGAACCATCACCGAACACGGCGTTCAGACCACCTGTGTGTGCCGAGCCGAAATAGCGACGCCACACAGTGCCACCAGTGCTTGGGTTCAACGCAATGTTCGTCGGGTCGAGGTCGTGCTTAGGTGGGAAGTGATATCGGATCACGCATTCATCCCAACCGGCGTTGTTCCAGCGCTCGTTGTCGCCACCATCGGCTCCTTGGCGGCTGCTTGGCAGACCCTTTTCAGCAGCAATGATGCTGTTCGAGGTACCGTCGGTCACATCGGCGATGCGGCGCTTAGCACCGTAAGCGCTCCAAGTGACATAACCCTTGCGGCCTGGTGTATCACCGAAGTTCTCCGGGGTGCGTTCGTTGCGGCGTGGGCTCAAGCCCAGTGGTGGGGCAGGAATGTCGCCCAAGTTTTCGTGGACTTCGCCTTGATAGAAGCCAGCACTGCCAGCGTAGTCGCAGCGGCCAAACAAGCCGGTGCCGTAGCCAATCGGGCTACGGCGACTTGGGCAGTAGTAGGTCTTGATGAGTGCGCGGGCTACGCTGTCTTCACCGTTGTAGTTTGCAGGGCGACCGCTGTGGATCGGCGGCAGATCAAAGTTCGCCAAGCGATAGACGTTCTCTTGCTCGATGTACGGGAGAATCTTGAACCAGTGACTCCAACCATTCGGGCTAGCGGCGTTGCAGCAGGTGGTGCCGCTTTCGTAGGCTGGGGCTACTTCGTTGTACACCATGCCGGGCAGGCGTGGGTCGCCGTCGAAAGGGCCTTCCGGGTAGTACTGGTACACGCTCTCGTGGTTGTGCCAGGCGAGGCCAATTTGTTTCAGGTTGTTGCTGCATTGCATCCGGGCTGCGGCTTCGCGTACCTTCTGCACGGCGGGAAGCAGCAAACCAATAAGAACGGCAATAATCGCGATGACCACCAACAGTTCGATCAGCGTGAAGCCCACGCGATCGCGACCGAGTTTCGACATCGGAAGTCTCCTGAATGAAACAATGACTGAGGCGAACGACTTGCGAAGTCTGGCAGACGCATGTGTAGAAACGACGTTGGTCGATGTGAAAAAATGTTGAAAGTGAAGAGACTCGTCCGCGATTTGACAGCACGCATAAAATAGAAGCACCACATCGGAGGCAAGAATGGCCAAGAAAATTCCACCAAGAAGCTCCGATGGCCCATCCATCTTTGATTCACAAGCCCCGACACCATTAGAGTTGCTCCCGCCACCGGAACTCACTCCCCGTCCGAACCTCGATCCTTCTCTGGTGCCCGCGAACTTCCCAGCAAGTTGGTTGAACGCCATCGGCGAGGAATTCGTCAAGCCTTACTTCCTTGCCTTAAGGGAGTTCATTACGGCAGAAAGAAAATCGGCGGTGATCCTCCCGCCCGCAACCGACGTCTTCAACGCCTATCGCTACACACCTCTTCATCTCGTGCGTGTTGTGATCCTCGGGCAGGATCCGTACCCCACGCCAGGCGCTGCACACGGTTTGTGCTTTAGCGTGCGCAGAGGTGTGGCGATCCCGGCTTCACTGCGGAACATCTATCGCGAAATGACCGACGATCTTGCCATACCACCGGCCAAGCATGGCAACCTGGAATCGTGGGCGAAGCAAGGTGTACTTCTGTTGAACACCGTTCTCACGGTACGGGCGGGTGCGCCGAACTCGCACAAAGCCAAGGGATGGGAACAGTTCACGGATGCTTCATTGGCGGCCGTGAACTCACTACCGCAGCCGGTGGTCTTCTTACTGTGGGGAAGTGCTGCAAAACAGAAGGTGAAGCTAATCGACACCAAGAAGCACATCGTCATCACTGGGGTGCATCCCTCGCCGATGTCCGCCGACAATGGTTTCTTTGGGAGTAAGCCGTTCAGTAAGGTCAATGAAGCACTGATGGAAGCCGGACAGACGCCCATTGAGTGGGCCCTGCCGGAGTAAGACAAGAGATAAGAAAACCACCGGCACGAGGCCGGTGGCCCGTCCCACCATCAACATTTCTTGTCCGTCATCAATTTACGCTCATCTCACAGTAACAACTTCACATACTGCTGCGCTCTGTGAAAGAACGTGTCCTAAGTGTTCACAACTGTCCGTCATTCCCTCACCTCCTGGCTGTCACCAGTGATGCTGCGTTCTTGAATGGTTCACGGGGAGGTTCACCCTCCCAAAAAGGCAGGTCTTTGGGATGTCAAACCTTCCCGTGAGCCGCTTGGCTTTCCCCCTTACAGTTGAGTGTGCGACTTCGGAGCCACCGATGCCGAGCTTTGACCCGCTGGTGGAAACCGACTCGGATTCGGACGCCCTCGCGTTTCCCACGTTCACCGAAGCAGCACCAGCATCGAAGCCCAGCAAGCAGCCTGATCTTGCACTTGAACTGCTTGAAGTGTTTCGATTGGAAGCCGAGGATCACCTTCGTGTGCTGACCAAGACCCTACCAAGGGCCAAGAAAGAGACCGTAACCAAAGACGAGTGGTTGGAAGTACTCCGGGCAGCGCACACCCTCAAAGGGGCCGCCGCGATGGTCGGTTTCGCCGAAGTCACCACGCTGGCCCACGGCATGGAAGACCTGCTCGACCTGTACTACGAAGGAACACGTACGGCCACGCCGGCTGAAGTGGATTGGTTGCTGGCCTCGACCAACGGCATTGACGATGCGATTAACGGTCAGGCCTCGAACCTCGTGGCCCTGTTGCAACGCGGCCAAGCGTTCCTCGGTATCTCATCAACGGTTCTTGCTCCAGCACCGGTCTCCAAGCCAGTGCCAGTGCAAGAAGATGTTTTCATCGAAGAACCGACCGCTGCAACTGCACAAGCTCGGTCCGATGCCAACGAAGCCTACGTGCGCATACCGCTGACCCACCTGAACAACATCGTCAAGATGGTGGGTGAACTCGGCATCTCCCGGACGGTCTTTGAGCAACAGATGACGGATATGCGTCAACTGTTGCAAGAATTGGAACCGACGACGACTCGCCTCAATCGGGTGAGCACTAGGATCGAGACCGGCTACGAAGCCATCGTACTCGCGGGTACGAAAGCCGCGCTGGATGGCACAAGCAACGGCTTCGATGCGTCGGAACTTGATCGTAACACCGAGTTCCAACTACTCATCCATGAGTTGGCCGAAACTACCAGCGACATCCAGGCTCTCGACGGTGAACTCGGCCACCTGCATAGCGACTGTGTGGATCATCTCAACCGGCAGTCTCGCCTCGGTTCGGAAATCGAAGACAAGCTGATGCGGCTACGCATGGTGCCCATCTCCAGCGTGGCCAACAAGCTGCAGCGCACCGTACGACAAGCCTGCGAAGCCACGTCGAAGCAAGCGGAACTCGTGCTGAAGGCCGAACTCACCGGCTTAGACAAATCCGTACTCGAAGCCTTGGGCGACCCATTGCTGCACCTGCTACGCAACGCGGTGGATCATGGCCTGGAGACACCGGAAGTTCGACGGGCATTGGGTAAACCCGAAGCTGGCACCATTGAACTGCACGCCGCCTACGAAGGCAGCAACATCGTGCTGACGCTGTCCGATGATGGCCGTGGGGTCGATCTCGAGCAGATATGGCAGACGGCGATCCGCCGCGGTGTATTGAGCGAAAAAGCGAACCCAAGTAACGATTCCCTCCTGGAACTTCTGTTCAGCCCTGGCTTCAGCACCAAGGACGAAGTGAGCGAACTCTCGGGTCGCGGTGTGGGCTTGGATGTCGTGCGGTCGAAAGTGGAGTCGCTCAAAGGCAGTGTCCATCTCACGATGAAACCCGGTCAAGGCACCACGTTCACCATCCGCTTACCGATGACCTTGGCATGACTCGTGCCATGTTGGTGAAAGCCAACGGCCATACGTTTGCGATCCCGCTGGACGCCGTGGAGATGATCGTGCGGCCCGCTGCCAGCGAACTCACCAGGTTGGGGTCGCAAGTGGCCTACCTCCATGGCGCCAAGGAAGGGTCTTTTCACGGCCATGAGTCTCGACTGAACCCGCCGTAAAGTCTCCATATCACTACACTGAGAGATTGATAACAGTTTACCGGAGCCGGTTCGATGAGCGAGTGGCAGCGTACGCACACCTGTGGCGATCTTCGAGACGATCATCTTGGCCAGACCGTTACCCTGAACGGCTGGGTGCTCATCACCCGAAACTTCAGTAACCAGGTATTCGTGGACTTGCGTGACCGCTACGGCCTGACGCAAGTGGTGTTCGAGGCCGATCAGGCCGAGTTGTTTGCGGCGGCCAACAAGCTGGGCCGAGAGTACTGCATCAGCATTACCGGCGACGTGCGACAACGCATCGCTGGCAAGGAACGCAGCGACATTGCCACCGGGAAGATCGAGCTGTTCGCCAAGCAACTCACCGTGCTGAACGATTGCCCATCACTGCCTTTCAGCGTCACCGAGTTCCCCGATGAGGACCTTGCTAACGAAGACCTGCGCTTGCAGTATCGCTATCTCGACCTCCGCCGCCGGACATTACAGAAGGTGCTCATCCTGCGCCACCGTGTGTGCAAGGTCATCCGCGACCATCTGGACGCCAGGGGCTTCCTGGAAGTCGAGACCCCACTCCTCGGCAAGAGCACACCCGAAGGCGCACGCGACTACCTCGTGCCCAGCCGTATGTACCACGGCGAGTTCTTCGCGCTGCCACAAAGCCCACAGCTTTACAAACAACTGCTCATGGTGTCGGGGTACGACAAGTACTTTCAGATTGCCCGCTGTTTGCGGGACGAAGACCTTCGTGCCGACCGCCAACCGGAGTTCACCCAACTCGACGTGGAGATGAGCTTCATCGAGCGGGAAGACATCCTGAAGCTCATGGAAAACCTGTCGGCCGACATCCTGCAACAGTGCCTCGGTGTCACCGTGGCCACGCCGTTCCCACGCATGAGCTACGCCGAAGCCGTGGGCAAGTACGGTTCGGACAAACCCGACCTGCGCTTCGGCCTGCCGATTACGGACATCACGGAAGTGGCGGCCAAGTGTGAAGCCAAGTTCCTGCTCGACGCCATTGCCGCAGGCAGTGTGGTGCGGGCCATCAACGTAAAGGGCGGCGCGGAGAAGTTCAGCAACAGCCAACTGAAGCCCGGCGGCGAACTGGCCAAAGTGGCGGACACCTACAAGGCCAAGGGGTTGGCGTTCTTCAAGGCCGAGGGCGACAAGCTCAGCGGTAGCCTCGACAAGTTCTTCAACGACGACTTGAAGACTCAACTCAAAGCGATGCTCGGCATCGCCCCCGGCGACTTGATTCTTGTGGTAGCAGACAAGGAAGCCGTGGTGTGCGACGCACTGGGTGCGTTGCGGATTCACGTGGCCCAAGCGATGAAGCTCGTCCGCAACTGGTGGGACGAGAAGGCCGAGTACGACGCCATCGAAGAGAAGGCCGCGAAGAAGGAAAAGCGAACGTCGAAGCCGTTCGTGCTGCGGCCCGAGCACTTCAACTTCCTGTGGGTGATCGACTTCCCGATGTTCGCCTACGACGAGGAAGAGAAGCGGCACGTGGCCATCCACCACCCGTTCACCGCACCGATGGACGCCGACTTGGACACTATGGAAACGTCACCCGGCACCGCCAAGGCCAAGGCGTACGACTTGGTGCTCAACGGCTACGAAGTGGGCGGTGGAAGCATTCGTATTCACCGTCAGGATGTGCAAGCCCGTGTGTTCGCCATGTTGGGCCTGAGCCTTGAAGAAGCGAAGGCGAAGTTCGGCTTCCTGCTGGATGCGCTCAACAGTGGCGCACCTCCGCACGGTGGCATTGCCCTGGGCCTCGACCGTTGGTGCATGATTCTGGCGGGCACCACAAACATCCGCGATGTGATTGCGTTCCCCAAGAACAAACAAGCCCGCGACCTGATGACCGGTGCCCCGGCAGTGGTCGAACCCCGGCAGCTCAAGGACCTGGGGCTGAGGTAGGTTTTTAGAGCCTGCGGTTTGAATCCGGAGGAGGTTAAAAAAACCATCGGGGTCAACCCGATGGCTCGTCAAAATAGAACCTCAGCCTGCCAGTTTGAGCGAACGCGGCAGGTTTTGCAGTTCCTCGACGATCTCGTGATTGAGAATGCCTTCGAGTTCACCTAAGGCCCGGCTAGCGGAGAAGCCATCGAATACGCGGTGATCGAAGCCGAACTGAACGGGCATGATGCCGTCTTTATCCGGCACACCGTAATAGAGAAAACTGGTACACGGGAAGCACATCTGCATGATCGATCCGCGCATTCCTGCCAGGCAGTTGATGGCGAAAGTGCCGTAGTAGCGGGCCTTCCAATAGCCAGAGACAATCATGCCGAACCACCAGGCGAATCGGCGTAATGGGAGAGGCAGTTTCGTGAGCTTAACAATTCGGCGGAGCGGGCCGTGGTCTTCGATGGGCTCTTTCTTCCAGAGATCGGTTTTGTTGTGAATCTCGTCCAGGGATTGACGTTCCGGATAAAGCAGCGGGCAGCAAAATACCGCATGTTCGCCCTGAAACTCGCGATCGATCACCACTGAGCCGACGCTGTAGGGCATCTCGTGCAGTCGGCCCCACGGTGCACCCAGATAACTCCGGCGCATCTCCGGTACGCGCATAGAAGCAATGCCGAAGGCCTTGAGCAGAATGGCCGACCAACTGGGTGGCTGTGGTGTTTTGCGGCGAGCATCAATAAGGGCACGTATCCGCAGCGGCCGCTCCGCCGTGATGATTGGCACTTTCTTGCTGAAGTGCAGCAGATCACACACCCATTTCCGGGGTAGCGACATCGGTACGGCTTTGCCGACTTCACGTTTCGGCATTGGTTGATTCCTCGGCGCAGAGTCCCACATTGCCCATTTTATCGACGTGATAGGTACATCTACCGCAGACCAAATCTGATTTTTTGTTGCCAAACGAGCTGTTCCCGTTCAAGTTAAACTTATGCACACACTCTTCAATCTCGATCAACGCGTGGCCTTGGTCACGGGCGGCAATAAGGGCTTGGGCCGAGCCATGGCAGGTGGATTGGCTGCGGCAGGGGCCAATGTCTTCATCGCTTCACGCAATGAAGACGAACTCAAGGCCGCCTGTCGGGAAATCGAATCCGAGACCAAACAACGTTGCGAGTACTCGGTGGTGGATGTCGGAGTGCGATCCGATATCGACCGCTTAGGTCGTGAGGTACTCGCCAAGTACGGCAAGGTTGACATCCTCATCAACAATGCAGGGATGAACTTCCCGCAAACCATCGACGAAGTAACCGACGAAGTGTGGGATCGCGTGCTGGAAGTCAACCTCACATCGGTCATGAGTCTGACCCGCGCGATGGTACCCAGCATGAAGGCCCGCCGCTGGGGAAGGGTCATCCACATTTCATCGATCATGGGCCGAATCTCCAAGGAAGCCCGCAACGCTTATAGCGCTACCAAGACGGCCCTGCAAGGCTTGGCAAGAGCTTCCGCACTCGACCTCGGACCATTCGGCATCACGGTGAACTGCCTGGCCCCCGGCCCGTTTCTGACGGACATGCCGATGTCGATGCTCAGCCAAGCTGACAAGAAAGCCTTTGAAGACCGCACGGCGTTGGGTCGCTGGGCACAGCCGGATGAACTCATCGGCCCCATGCTGTTGCTGGCGTCCGAGGAAGGGAGCTACATCACCGGGCAGACGATTTACGTTGATGGTGGGTACACAGCACGGTAGCAAGGAACTGTTGTGCCGGCTGTAGCGTCGTATGATGTGGACTCCTGCCGCTGACGCGTGCAGGCTCGACTGAAGGATCAATCCATGCCTAGCGCAGCACCTGCACCGTTTGGTTTGAAGTTCCTCGTGGTTTGCTTGTTCTTGTGCGGCTTGGCCTTCGGCGCCATCGCCGCGCTCGATGCCACGCAACCAAATTCGCCTGCATCGGTCGATCTGGCCAAGACCACGCCAGAGCCTGTGAAACCTGTTGAGAAGCCAAAATCCAAACCAGCAGAACCAGCGAAGCCCAAGCTGAACGAGACCCCGGCACCGAAAGTTACCGATCCAGAGAAGCCGAAGCCCAAAGCGATGCCGGAACCAGAGAAACCAAAGCCAAAGCCTGAGCCAGAGAAGCCTGTGGAGGTTGCGAAGATCTCGTTCGAGAAGGATGTGATGTCGATCTTCAAAGCCAAATGCACGAAGTGCCATGGCGATTCCGGTGCAAAAGGCGGAGTCGATTTACGGACACTCAAGGACACCGTTGGCTTTGGAGTAAAGCCCGGCGACCTGAAAGAGAGCTTGGTGTGGCAGTCGATTGCAGACGGTTCAATGCCACCGAGCGGGAACCCGAAGGTGTCGGACGCCGAGAAGAAGATTATTTCTCAGTGGATCACCAGCGGAGCGAAGTGAAGCCAACGAGATGAATCACCCGAGCGGAGGGTGTTAGCCCTCCGAGTGTGTCTTTTTTTCGGAGGGGCTAACACCCTCCGCTCAGTTCTCAGTTTCCCTCAGGCACAGCCAGTTCATTCTCGACGGCTGTCACGCCCACGGTCGTTTTCACCAAGTCCGTGGCACGATCTCGATGGAGCGAGCTATCGACTTTGCCTGTCATCTTCACCTTGGTGCCATCCAATGTCAGGCCGATATTGGCGCTTTCGAGCAGTGCGTCGGTACGCAGGCGACTGCGAATCTTGTCTTCCAACCCCACAAAATCGGTCAGTGGAACTTTTGCGAGCGGGCCGATGAGCTTCGAGCGTTCAGGCATCACACTCGCAATTTGATCGGTGGCCTTGCGACCCACTTTCGTGAGGATGTCCGCATCGGAAAGCTTGCTACCAGCTAGGGTACCACCCACGATGACCACAAAGATAACCGCTACCATAACGTTGCGCCACATGGCGTGCCCCCAGATACAACCCGGCAAGCCTAGCACAGAAAAAACCACGGGGCTGACGTTGCAACCCCGTGGAGGAGAGTAGTTCGTGTGAGTCGGTGCGATTGTGCGGGTTCAGTTTCTTATCTACGCGCCATCAGGCTCGACCACCGTGCGACCATAGCGGGCCAACAGCAATTGCACGGCCTGCACGTTTTGCCACTCGTTGAAGCCGAGTCGCACTTCTGTACCGTCGTCGTTCGCGTCAATGTTTTCGACCGCTGAGGTCAGCGCCCGGTGCAGGTAATCGAAGACTTCACTCAACCGGGCAGCCTGCGAGGCGCTCATCTTTTGTGGTAGCGGGGGTACTTCTTCGTCGCGGTAGCGCCAGGGGCCAGGTTCGGTCACTTGAACGGCTAAGGCCACTTCTTTGGCTGCTGCGTTCAAATCGCTGACTTGGATGGTAGCCACGCCGTTGTCGGTGACAGATTGGGATCGACCGTTGCGGCGGGCTTCGATTTCCTCCATGTTGCCGAAAAGCAGCATGGTTCGCCCAATGGAGACTTGATCGCCAGCCCGCAGGCGACGAATCTGTACGGTACTGCCGTTCACTCGAGTACCGTTCGTGCTGTCGAGGTCTGTTATGATGATGTCATCATCTTCGGTCTGAATCTTAGCGTGATACCGGCTCACGCGCTCATCGTTCAAACGAAGCGCGTTCCCTTCTTCCCGACCAATCGTCACGGGAATCGTCAGGCTTCGGTAGACTCGTCCCTTGTCGATTCCTTCGAGTACCAGGAACGTGACAGTACGCATGATGCTTTCCAGCGGGACATATAACGGGCGATTCCTATTGTCCTAGAACACTTCGATCCGGTCGAGAGGAAAAGCGGAGTTGAATTTGTCTTTGAGCTTCAGCGCTTTCAGGCCGGGTAACATCATTCGACCACGGCGCGATTCCACTCGCGCCAGACTCGCAAACTCAGATCGGGCGATGTTGCGTCGATCAATGGCAAAGTCCGCAGGCCACGGAACCACGTGAGTTGACGTTTCGCAAACTGTTGCGTGCGGATGACAATCCATTCCATGGCTGCCTTCAGCGTCAGTTCTCCGGCGATGTGTCTGCGCAATTCCGGATAGCCCAGTGCAGCAGCGGCCTCCGCACAAACGGGCCGAGGTAACTGTTCCAGCGTTCGCACTTCATCGAGCCAACCAGATGCCATCATGGTGTGAACTCGTTGTTCGATCCGCGACCTTAGCACTTCACGCGGCCAATCCAGTACCACGGCACGGATGTGCGGGGAGGGTGCAGCGGTGTTGCCAAAGGACGGGCTGTCCCATGTAGTTTGAAGCGCGCTGATGGGTTGGCCGGTGCTGTGGAAGACTTCGAGTGCGCGCACCACGCGGCGGGTGTCGTTCGGGTGCAGGCGTTTGGCGGTGACAGGATCAACGGCCATGAGCTGGGCATGAAACGCCTCTACGCCGATCTCCGCGCACTCGGCTTCGAGCTTGGCCCGAAGTTCCGCATCCGGTGCCGGTGCTTCAAACAAACCTTGCAGAAGTGCCTTCAAATAGAACGGCGTACCACCCACGAACAACGGCTTCCGATTCCGTCCCCGAATCTGCTCGCACGCCTTCTTCGCTTCGATCAACCACCATGCCACACTGCCCGCGTCCCACGGATCGAGGACATCCACCAGATGATGCGGCACTCTGGCCAACTCTTCCGCACTTGGCTTGGCGGTGCCAATTGTCAGATGGCGGTAGATCGTCATCGAATCCATCGACACGATTTCATAGCCGTGCTGCTCGGCCAGTTCCAACGCTAGCGCACTCTTACCCGACCCGGTGGCCCCGGTGAGCACGAGACACCCTGCGAAGTCAGCTGGCGTGGGTAGCGCCGGGCGAGTGGGGTTGGGAGTGGGCATACTAAAACTCAATCCCAATTTCTACGCAGGCACCGCATGGCATTGACACCAAATGTGGTTGTGATCCATGGTGCCAAAGAAGGGGATAGATGAGCATCAAGCCACAAATTCATGCGGCTACCTCGGGAACTGCAGCCCGTTGACTTGCATAGAGCAGACAAGCAGTTATGTCGGCCAATTCCAGATCCGGGAGTTCCTCCACCACTTGCTCCGACGATAAGCCCGCAGCGAGCAGATCAAGAACATCACTCACACGAATTCTCATACCGCGAATGCAGGGCCGCCCACCGCATTGAAGGATATTCACAGTGATCCGGTCCTCGTGAGTCATCCTCAATCCTCAACACCTAGGCGTAATCCTTCTCTCTTTACTCTACTCGAGCGACACATCGATCACAATGACCCCTCACTTCTCCGTTGGCTCTTCTTGCTTTAATGCGCTGACAATGCTCAGGCATCCAGGAAGTACACTGGCGGAGCAATAAACTCGGAGGTATTGGCCGGGATGATCGCTTTGAGCTTCTACGCCGATTTCTCTACAGGCCAGCCGATGGCGCCGACATGATTAGGATTGCCGACAACAACTTGCGGGACGACTTTCAGCCCTACTTCAACAAACGCATTCACGATGATCACTGCACGGCCATAAAGCGTCTTATTCATTCCATCTGCGATCATTCTCCCAACAGCCCAGACTTCATCTGATGTGGCCGACAAATGACGTGTCAGCGACAGTTCGATGTAGGGTGCTGGGATAAACCAACGGGTTTCACTGTGCCATCAGATGGCCGAAAGTGACTACGTGTTAGAACGAACCGTGAAAGTCGTTCTTCAGGCTGTACATCCGGTGTGTTTGTGGGGTCAAGCACCAGTGACGTCCAAAACAAGATTCAAAATCGAACGAGGAAGTATCGGCGAATATGGCACACAGCCGTGATGCTGCTCTCTGTCGATGACGGCCACATAGTGCAAGCGTAGATTTGGATCCACACTCACAGAAATCAAACGATCCGAACCGTTGCGCCACTCCAACGTCATGTGTCCATCGGCTTCCGCACCAACATCTGGCAGTGGGGCATGTGGTGGGAGTTTCTCAACGAGAACTTCTGTCAAGTGAAGCGTCTTTTCAGCGATCGCTGTTGCACCGTATCCATCCCAGTTCGCCGTGTTGGATTGATGCCATACGGCCAAAAGTTCTGCGAGGATTACTGTCTTATCTGACTCCGTTGTTGTTAACGGCATGATTCAGCACCTCATAGATTTTCATCCGGCATATTCTACCAGCTCGTTACTTCTCCGTTGGCTCTTCTTGCTTCCATTCGATGACACTCGAGATGGGGGTCTTCCGGCCATACTGATCGTAGCTGCCCGCAAGCACCATCAACAGCGAGAGGGGCTTCTTCGCTTTGGTATCGAACTCCAGCACACCCATGCCGGTGGCTTTGGCTCGCAGCGGGAACTTCTTGTCGCCTTCACGGTCAAACTGTGCGTCCCACTCCCCGGTGAGTTCAATCACTGCGATGTCGTCGTTGGCTCGCAATAGTTTCGCGGTGATGGTGCCGGTCTGCAATTCGCTGGGGCGCGGCACATAGATCGAGTCGGTGAAGAACGTGAGCGCTGTGCAGCACTTCTTGGCGGTGGATTCGGGGATCGTCCATTCCGTTTTGCCTTCAGGTGGACTGAGCGAAGCTAGGTCTTTATCGTCCCACACGATGCTATCCACCGCCGGTGGGCCGTCCTGCTTGCCATTGCGCACGGCCACCACGGTGGTGCTCAGACGAAGCCCGCCGTCCTTGGTGAAGCCCAGCCCACGATCCGGGAACGGGTTCACCTTGCGTGCCTCGCGGGGTTTGAGTTCCCCGGCTGCTTTCAGGCCATCACGCAGCATGGCTTCGGTGTCATCCACCCATTTCTTCTGGTTCTGATCGTAGTTCTTCGAACTGTCCGGCTTGTGATAGGTATGGGACAGTGTCTTGCCTTCCGGCGAGACAACCCACAAGCCCTGCGGCCATTGATCCATCAACTTGCGAAAGAAGGCGGAATCACCCTGCTTGGCCAGTCGATCCGTGTTCAGTGCCACCGGCACGAAGTTCTTCGAGATAAGTTCCACGACCGTGGAATTGTTCAGCGGGCCGACACGCAGCCCTGCTGCATAGCCTCAACACCGCTCCAGTGGGCTGCCGTCGCGGTCTCGGCCACCGGCCAACCACACCAGCAGCGGGCGTTCTTCATCCTTGGCTTCTTTTAGTGCGGTGCTGGGGTCGATGTGCCAGGGGATCTGTTGCCAGGCGAAGTCGGCCGGGGCCGGTCGCACGGCATCGGCCTTCTTGATCAACTTGGTACGCTCGGGGCTATCCGCCGATGCCACGCCCAACGTGGTCAGCAAGGCGAGGCAGGCGAGGAGTGTCAATCGTCGGGTCATACTTCAGTCTCCCATCAGACCCAAGCACAATACACCAGCCGGATGATCGCGCGAAGCCCGAGGGTGCTGCGAAGACGCACTGCCCCGGTCATTCACTGCCCTTACTCCGTCGTCATCACGACGACAAACTCACCGCGTTTGCCTTTCTCCGAGACGACCACGCCACCAGGTGGCTCCTCCGTCACCGCGAACACAGCCGGTTCACGCAGGTTCAGCGCGGCCTTGATTGGAATCAACACGGTTCCATCGGCCAGAACATCGAACACCCCACCATCGACGGGTTCTTTGTGTGTCCGACCAGGATCGACAATCCAAAGCTGGTACTGCTTCTGCGTGGGGTTGTTCACGGGTAGTCCGCTGACTTCGAGGAAGCCCTTTTGAGTTTTGCCATCCCACACCACGTTGCCGGTCACGGTGCCGGGCTGCGAGGTGAACTTACTGGCCCCGTTGGCTAACAACTCCTGTCGTTGATAGGGCAGCGAGCGAGCCTTGATGCTGGCTTGAAATGTCTGCCAAGCTGAGATGGAAACAAACAGCACCAGGCACACTGCCAAGCACCCAGCTACAAGCCAACCCAAGTTGGTGAAGCGGCGTTTGGATACAGGTGCAATGCTGGCAATTGGTGGTTCGGCACTGGATAGCAACCGGGCTTCCAATTCAGGTGTTAGGAACGGTGGTGCTTCACCAAACGCCGACAGCGCAAAGACCTCCGCAGCCGACTGGTCGAACGATTCCGCCTCCACGTGTGGCCACAAGGTTTGCAGAGTCTTCAGTTCCACTTCTTCCGCAGCGGTCAGTGGCTCCACAGTACGCCCGGCCAGTAACTCATACAGCCGCTGAATGTTTGCAGGTGAGGGTGTCATGCTGGCCCTCCCGGGGTGGTTGACTTGCAGCGTTCGCGGATGGTGATCAATCCGCGTCGAACATAGGTCTTCACCGTACCAAGTGGCAGCCCAGTCTGGTCGGCAATCTCTTGCTGAGTCCAACCGTCGCACACGGCGAGTAACAACACGCGGCGTTGCTCGGCAGGAAGTTGTTGTAGGATTGCGTTCACTGGTTGCAGTTCATCCAGCACAATCCATTGAGAAGTCGAAGTTGGCCCGGCGACTTGATCCGTCAGTGGTTCAGGCTTCGGCAGATGTTTCTGTCGGCGGTAGCGATCAATCAATTTCCGCCGGGCTACCATCGCCACGAAGCTCACCTCCGGGCCAGCAGTCGGGTCGTACTTCTTGGCGGATTTCCAGAGTTCAATGAAGATGTCCTGCATGGCGTCGTCAGCATCACTGCGTTGGCCCAGCCAGCGCTGCACGAGGCTCAGCACCAGCGGGCCGTAGCGTTTGATGCACTCGCGCACGGCTACCTGTTCCCCACGGGCGACCCGTGGCAAGAGCGGTGGCGGCGATGAAACCACGTCGGACTGCACTGCGCGAGAATCCTCGATGGCGCAAAACACTGGCCGAGGGATCACCTCGGCACGCGTTCGCTCGGTTGACACGAGCGTCCACATTACTGATGGCTCGGCAGAAGCACACGGTCGATGATGTGAATCACACCGTTGTCGGCCATCACGTCGGAGGTCAGCACCTTGGATTCATTGATGACCACCCGGCCCTCGGCGATGTTCACGATCACCGTGCTACCTTGCAGGGTCTTGCTCTTCTCAACCTTCACCAATTCCTTCGCCGAGAACTTGCCCGCCACCACGTGATACTTCAGCACGTGGACGAGTTGCTTGCGGTTCTCGTCTTTTAGCAGCTTTTCCACGGTGCCCTTGGGCAGCTTGGCGAAGGCTTCATCAGTCGGGGCGAACACGGTGAATGGCCCCTCGGTGCCCAGCACATCGGCAAGTTCCGCCACGGTGAGGGCGGCCAGCAGCGTCTTGAACTGCCCGGCCTTCATAGCCACAGCGGGGATGGTGTTGCTGGTTTTCTTGTCGGCGGGTGGCATCAACACGGTGTCGATGATCTGTACGGTGCCGTTGCTGCACACTACGTTTTGGGCGATGATCTTCGCATCGTTCACTCGAAGGGTGCCATCCCCTTTGCTGATCTTGAGCTTGCCCCCAGCGAGGGTTTTGAACACGTAATTCTCACCACTCATGGCGTTTTCAAAGTTGAAACGTTCCTTCTTGGGCACCACGTGGTAGCTGAGAATGGCCTGCAAGGTCTCCTTGTTCTCGGCCTTGAGCAATGTCTCGATCGTTCCCTTGGGCAACTTGGCAAAGGCCTCGTCGGTTGGGGCGAACACGGTGAACGGGCCATCGCCCTTGAGGGCATCGTCCAAGTCGGCGGCGATCAACAGCGTGAGCAGCGTGCGGAAGGAACCGGCACTGGCGGCGGTCTTCACGATGTTGCTTGGGCCAGTTGCCGTGCTAGGCTTGGTCTTGGCGGAGATGTTTTGCTTGGCCTTGGTCAGCGGGCAGTCGTTGGCTTGAACGGTGCTGAAGCCGAACGCGGCGAATGCCGCAAGCAGAAGGAAGCGAGTCATGTCGGAATCCTGACGGATGGTGTGGCGGGTGTGATGACGACCCACGGTACCGGTGGGCCGTCACCAACAGTTCGCACCGTCAGGGGTTTTGGATTCAGGATTTATTCATTGAGTCTTACTTCCCTACACCGGGGTGCAGGAAGGTCCGTTCGATGAACGTGGTGTCCACTTTGCCTTCGATGAACGCTTGCGTGTTGAAGATTTGCTGATGCAATGGAATCGTAGTGGCGATGCCCTCGACAACGAACTCCCGTAAGGCCCGGCGCATCGTGGCTAGGGCTTCGGTGCGCGTGGGTTGGAACACCAGTAGCTTGGCCACCATACTGTCGTAGTTCGGTGGTACACGGTAACCGGGTACAACGTGTGTATCGAGGCGTACACCGGGGCCACCGGGTACCTGCCACTTGGTGATGACCCCCGCACTCGGGCGGAAGTCCTTTGATGGATCTTCAGCATTGATGCGGCACTCGATGGCACAACCACGATGGACAATGTCCTTCTGGCTGAACGACAACTTCTCCCCCGCTGCAATGCGAATCTGCTGCTTGATGAGGTCGATGCCTGTGACCAGTTCCGTCACCGGGTGTTCCACTTGGATCCGGGCGTTCACTTCGATGAAGTAAAAGTTGTTGTCCTTGTCCAGCAGGAACTCGCAGGTGCCGGCGTTGTAGTAGTTCGCCGCCTTGGCCATACGCACGGCCGCTTCGCAGATGTCGCGGCGGACTTTTTCCGGCAGGTTCGGTGCAGCAGATTCCTCAACCAACTTCTGATGCCGACGTTGCAAGCTGCAATCGCGCTCGAAGAGGTGCACGATGTTGCCGTGCTTGTCGCCCAACAGTTGAACTTCGATGTGGCGTGGTTGCTCGACGTATTTTTCGAGGTACACCGAGCCATCCTTGAACGCTGCTTCCGCTTCCTGCTTGGCCTGGCTGAAGCCGACTACCAAGCTCGCTTCGTCGCGGGCAACGCGCATCCCCCGACCACCACCACCGGCGGCGGCTTTGATCAGCACCGGGAAGCCGACCTTGCGGGCGAACACCAACGCTTCTTCTTCGTTCGCCAGCAGGCCATCGCTGCCGGGCACAATCGGCACCTTAGCCTTCTTCGCCAACTGCTTGGCTTTGTCCTTATTCCCCACGGCATCCATCGACTCTTCACTGGGGCCGATGAACTCGAAATCACACTCGCGCACGATGTGAGCGAACTTGCTGTTCTCGCTCAGGAAGCCGAAGCCGGGGTGGATGGCATCCACTTGAGCAATCTCAGCGGCGGCAATGATGCGGTCGATCTTGAGGTAGCTTTCCCCGGCAGGGCCAGGGCCGATGCAAATCGCTTTATCGGCCAAGGCGAGATACGGTGCCCCGCGATCCGCTTCGCTGTACACCACGGCCGTCTCAATGCCCATATCCCGACAAGCGCGGATGATCCGGAGGGCAATCTCGCCACGGTTGGCTACCAGAACGCGTTGAAACATCTCTCACCGATTTTCGATTGTCGATGGACGATTGCCGATTGTTTGATCGGGGAACCGCATGGACGAATTCAGTAAACGATCAGGTTCGCAGAATGCCTCAATCGCAAATCTGCAATCACAAATCGACATTAACTACAAGGGTTCAACCCGGAACAACACTGTGCCGAAGTCAACGGGTTGGGCATTCTTGATGCACACTTCCACGATGGTGCCAGAGATGTCGGCGGTGAGATCGTTGAAGATCTTCATCGCCTCTAGTTTGCACACCACGGTGTTGGCCGAGACTTTGCTACCCACGCTCACATAATCTGGCTTGTCCGGGCTGGCCTTCGCGTAGTAGGTGCCAACCATCGGCGATTTGATTTCGAGGTAATTCTTCGCAGGGGCCGCTGGCGTAACGGGTGCGGCCACGCCGGGTACTGCGGTGGCTGGTGCGGCCATCGGCATCGGCGCCGGTATGTAAGTTTGTGGGGCCATCAGGCCACCCTTGCGCAGACGGATGCGCTGGTCGCCTTCGCCTAACGAGATTTCGCTCAGTTCATGCTGGGCCATGAGTGAAATGAGATATTCAACCGTTTTCACGTCGAAAGGGCGAGGACTGCCCGACTTTGGGTCGCTGGCCACCGGTTAACCCCACAGAGAGGATGCT
>JBBRME010000022.1:0-33041 GCA_038230995.1 Gemmatales bacterium | reverse complement strand
GGAAAACTGGCTCGGGACAGCACCTCAGCGTGACTACAACAAGTTCAGCAAGCACTACCTCTTCCGCTTCTTCTTGGATTACTCAGGCGGCCAGATGACGAACTTTGGTGCCCACCATCTCGACATCGCCCAGTGGGGTCTGGGAATGGATGAAAGCGGCCCGACGAAGATCGAAGGCAAAGCCGTGTTCCACCCCAAGAACTGGTACGAAACGCCAGACACCACCGACATCACGTACACCTACGCCAACGGCGTGATCCTGCACTGCCTACAGGGTGGCAAATACGGCCAGGGGGCCGAGTTCGTGGGTGAGAAAGGTACGCTGTTCGTTGGCCGGGGCGTGATGAAGGCCAGTTCGCCGGAGATCCTCAAAGGTGTCGAGTGGAAAGAGAAACCCGGCCAAAGCCCCAACACCAAGCACGTGCAAAACTTCTTCGATTGCATCAAGAGCGGCAAGCTCCCCGCAGCGGATGTGTCCATCGGCCATCGCAGTGCCACGGTGTGTCATCTTGGAAATTTGGCATGTCGGCACGGCAAGGCCATCACCTGGGATCCAGCGAAGGAGGAGATCGTGGGCGATGCGGAAGCCAGCAAGATGCTGACGAAGGAATACCGCAAGCCATGGAAGATGTAACGAATGAGGAGTGCTTCGCGTATGCACTCCATCGTTCCTGCCTGAACCACGACCCTTGCCCGTAGCGTTTGTGCAGCATGTCGAGGGCCTAGGGGCATACCGCGGAGCTTCCGTATGGATAGGTTCTCCAAGCTCTCCGCCGTGTCTGGGGTGTTGGCCCGGCATCAGTGATGAGTCGACAAAAGCTCAAATCCAGTTCGTGCAGTCAGTTCCCAAAATGGCTCATTCCAGCATGGCCACCAGCCACACCACGTCAGTATCTTCGATCGGGCATTCAGATAAATCGAGTGCAACTAAACCCTTAAGCAAGAGTGAGCAGAACGCCCCACCCACCATGCGACGGAGTGCGACCATCGACCAGCGATGCGGGCCGATCTGCATTCGTGTGCGTCGAGCGAGTCACGAGCGACTCACGAAGCCGGCACCAGATTCAAAGAACGAGGGCAAGTCATCTGTGTACAGCAGCTCGAAGAGTTCAATTTCGGACGACGTGAGCAACTGCATTTCGTGCAACGGGTTGTTGTTGAACAGAATGGCACCGTGATCTTAGATATGTTGGGGGGTCAGTGGCACCGAATACGGGAAGCCCCGACTTCATCGCGCAGGTGTACTCGATTCGTGTGGAAGACAAGCCCGGCAGCGAGGGATCAAACATTGAGCAGTACTTTTCGCACCCCATCACCAGCCCGTTTCCCTACACCACAAAATCGCTGCTGTTCTCTATCAATCAGACCCCGGAGTTGCCGCAGCACGACCTGAAGGATTGGGCCGTAGTGGACACTTTTGAAAAAAAGCGGTTCACACTGTGCGAAAACGTTGTCGATCTCGAGCGGTTTGGACCCGCCCCGTGCTGGAACGAGCTGAAGGGGCTGTTCGGATTCGTGAGGGTCAGTCGGCGTGCGGCAGGGAAAGCAAACGATGTCATCTTTCGAGCCTTCGCTACGTCAACGATCTCGCGAGCAAGGCGACCAAGTTGTGGAAGGTGACGACGCTTTCGTTGAAATCGACACCTGTTGAGTTCAGTAATGTCGTTGGCAACCCATCATCGGCGTCTATCAATACAACTTCCCGAATCATCGTAAATGGAACCTGATTATGCCAGCGACTGCCGAAGACGTACTTGCCGCCCTGAATTGGCGTTACGCTGTGAAGAAGTTCGACGCCACCAAGAAGATTCCTGCTGAGACTTGGGCACTACTCGAAGAATCCCTGCGTTTGTCTCCGTCGTCGTACGGTCTTCAACCATGGAAGTTCTTCGTGGTGAGTACACCGGGCATAAGGGAGCAACTGCTGCCACACTCCTGGGGCCAAAAGCAAGTGGTTGATGCCTCGCACCTCGTGGTTTTGGCTGTCAAAACCCCTGTGATCCCAGCCGATGGCGAGAAGTTGATCGAGTACACCGCCCAAGTACGTGGAATGCCTGCCGCGGCCTTGGATACATACAAGGGAATGGTGGTCGGGTCGCTGAGCCGCACGCCGGCAGCCGAGCTTGATGTGTGGATGAGCCGGCAAATTTTCATCGCCTTGGGTGTGCTCCTCACCACGGCGGCAATGCTACATGTGGACGCCTGCCCGATGGAAGGCTTCGTACCTGAGAAGTACGACGAAATCCTCGGCCTCACGGCGAAGGGCTACGCGAGCCGTGTGGTGGCCACGCTGGGCTACCGCGCAGCAGATGATGCGTACGCCAGCTTCGCCAAGGTGCGCTACCCGAAGGACGAGATCATCGAGATGATCTAGATTGCAAACTTAACCACAGAGGCACAGAGAACACAGAGTTGAAAACCAGTCTTTGAATTGCTTCTTCTCGGTGCCCTCTGTGTGCTCTGTGGTGAACTGCCTTTACTGTCGATAGCGCAAAGCATACGCACAACACATCCGCACTTCATTGCGCAGTCGGATCATCGCCCCGATCTTCCGCGAATTCCCAAACACATCTCATTTGCCTGACCAGCAGCGTTGGGTATACTCCCCTCAACGGCAGAGTTGACCCCATTCATCCCGTCTGCCGTGCTGGCCCCACATCTGAGACGCACATGCCCAAACCCGGCACTGGTCAATCATCATTGACCCTCCTGACGGAACGATCACAACTCGACTTCGAGCTGAAGTTCCTCGGTGAAGTGCTGGAACGGTTGCCGAATTACACGGACGCCTTGCGAGTTCACGCGACGAACTTGTTCACAAAGGGTCAGTTGAAGGAGTGCCTGCTGCTGGAGCAGCGGATGGTACAGCTTCGTCCGCTTGATCCGGATGCTCGATACAGTCTTGCTTGCCGCTACGCCATGCTTCATCAGTCCGATCTGGCCATTGAGACCATTCGGCAAGCTCTCGAACTCGGCTTCACCGATTTGCGCTCGATGATTCAGGAAAAGCAGTTGGAGTCGATCCGCCGTGATCCACGCTTCCGTGAATTGTTGAAGCGGCAAACAGTATAATTACATGCCTAACGCGAAAGCGATGGCATTTGTTGTCATGCTCACAGGGCATCGTGCTAGTGATCGATCGCGAAGAACGGTTGGCCTTGGCTCTCGATGAGTTGTTCCGGCAACAAGCCAATGGTCTAGAACCTGAACTTACCCGTCTGGCCAAAGAACAACCAGATATTGCAGCAGAAATGCGCGAGCTTTGGGCGGTATCGCAACTGGCAGAGCTTGCGCGCTCCCACTCGGGGCCTGTACCCATCTCGGTAGTAGCACCGGCATCATCAGCCTCAACATCAACGAAAGAATCCTTCCCCCGCATCTTCGGCGACTTCACTCTGCTCGAAGAACTCGGTCGCGGTGGCATGGGCGTGGTGTACAAGGCCCGGCAGTCGTCGTTGAATCGCATCGTGGCGGTGAAGTTCGTCCGTGAAGCGAATCTCGCTTCAGAGGCTGATCAGGGTCGCTTCCGCTTGGAAGCCGAGAGTGCAGCTCGTTTGCATCACCCGGCTATCGTGACCATGCACAATGTCGGCAGCCTGAATGGGCAGGCGTACTTGTGTATGGAGTACATCGACGGTGTCACGCTTGCCGAGAAGGTGAAGTCTGGTGGGCCACTACCCTCACGAGACGCGGCGAAGATGGTGGCCATCATTGCCCGAGGTGTGCAACATGCTCACGAGCAGGGGGTGCTTCACCGCGATTTGAAGCCGAGCAACATCCTGCTCTCACGCAGCGCGGCCAGTCAGCCGGATCCGAAGATCACGGACTTCGGCCTAGCCAAACAACTCGACAGTGCGGAATCTCTTACCCGTACCGGGCTGATTGTGGGTACGCCGAGCTACATGGCCCCGGAGCAAGCTACGAGCCGCAAGGACGTGACCGCGAGCGTGGACATCTACTCGTTGGGGGCGATCCTTTACGAACTGCTGACGGGTCGACCTCCCTTTCAAGCGTCCAACGCGATGGACACGCTGCTGCTGGTTCTGGAGCAAGAACCGATACCACCACGCGATTTCAACCCAACGGTGGATCGTGATCTCGAACTGATCTGCCTGAAGTGTTTGCAAAAGCCACCGGAGCTTCGTTACTCCACAGCCGCCGGTCTGGCCAAAGATCTGGATGCGTACCTCACTGGTGAACCACTGAGCGTGCAGGGGAGCTTCGGTTCCTTCGTGAGTCGATTGCTGCGGGAGACGCACCACGCAGCCGTGCTGGAGAACTGGGGTCTCCTATGGATGTGGCACAGCGTCGTGATCCTCGTCTTGTGCGTCGCTACACAGATGATGGGCTGGGCCAAAGTGGAGAGCCACTTGTGGTACCTGTCCGTGTGGGGAACGGGGTTGCTCACTTGGGGTTGGATCTTCTGGCGGTTACGACGTCGTGGTGGGCCGGTGTTGTTCGTTGAGCGGCAGATTGCTCACGCCTGGGCTGCGGGTACCACTTCGAGCATTGGATTGTTTTTCATTGAAGTGGTTCAGAAACTACCACCCCTAACATTGTCACCAGTGTTGCCGGTACTCGCCGGCATGGTGTTCTTCTTCAAAGCGGGCACGCTGAGCGGGCAGTTCTACCTTGCGGTGATCTTGTACTTTGCCACGGCACTCTACATGGCGGCCTTCCCGCAGTCGGGCCATATCGTGTTTGGTGTGGTGTCAGCACTCACGTTCCTGGTGCCGGGATTTAAGTACTACCGCCAACGGATGCGTACGCAACGGTCGTCTCAACGAAGTCTTGCTATGCTACCCGTTGGTAGTACTTCTCGTTGAACGCATCCGTGGTGCTCAAGTTCACCGTCGTCTTCACCAGGTATGGTCGATGCCCGGCACGTTCAAAGTGATTGCGTGCCAACACTTCGCCGATCAAACCCAACGACACAAACTGCACGCCCATCACTTCCATCATCACGCTGAGCAATAGGAACGGGTTACCTGTCATCCACTGACCGTTCGTCCATTTCAGCAATACGGTGGACACGAACGCGATCATGCCGACCAACATGAGTACTAAGCCGAAGCCACCGAAGAGGTGCATCGGGCGGGTTTGATAACTCGCCATGAATTTGACGGTGAGCAGATCGAGAAACACGCGGATGCTGCGTGAGAGGCCATACTTGGAAACACCAGCTCGGCGTGGATGGTGCCGCACCGGCACTTGCACCACGCTTGCCCCTTGCTGCACGGCAAGAGCTGTTATGAAACGGTGCATCTCGCCATAGAGTTGCATGTCGTTCACGATCTCGCGGCGAAGAACACGCAGCGTGCAGCCGAAGTCTTTGAACGGCACCTTCAACCACTTACGGATGAGCCAGTTGGCACACCAACTTGGTACCTTGCGTAGCAAGAGTGGATCACGTCGTGCTGCACGTTCACCCAAGACCACGTCGTAGCCGTCGTGCAGTTTGGCCAACATGGCGGGGATATCGGCAGGGTCGTTTTGCAAGTCGCCGTCCATGGTGGCAATCACATCACCACTGGCGTGGTCGAAGCCGGCTTGCAGAGCTGCTGATTGGCCAAAGTTGCGCCTCAGGGCAACGACTTTCAATCGTCTATCCTGCTGGGCGGCGCTCCACAAGGCATTCAGGGTGCCATCAACACTGCCATCGTCGACGAACACGACTTCCCAATCACAGACCGGCGTGAGGGCATCGTCTAGCCATTGCAGCAGCGGGCGCACGTTGGCTTGTTCATCTTTGAGGGGAATCACCACGCTGAGCAGCTTCATGCCGCACCTTTCGCCATCCTGGCACTGGAATTCAAATCATTCAATCACAACAAACTCTGCTAACAACGAGTCGTCGCCGTACTTCACGAATGACTGCGTCCGGAAGGGGATACTCGCTTCCGTGGCATCGTGGGTCTCGATGGCCAGCGTGTACTTGCCGGGGGTTAGCCCTTTGATCAACACGGTGGTATCGAGGAACTCGCCTTGCTTCACTATGCTGTTTTTCAATCCAGCCCGGCCGCTTTGCGATTGGTTCATCGTCGAGTCGAAGACCATGTAGCTGATGTGGATGCCTGCAAAAGTTCCGGCACTCGTGTTCCATGGGGTGATGGAACGATTCGTGGCCCGCACCTTCACGCCAAAGGGCGTCTTGGCTTTCACCAGTACGGGTACGGCTTCCAGGAACTTGAGTTCGGACTTCGGCGTTTGTTTGGTGTACACGTCTAGTGCCCAATGGCGGAACTGCTCTCGGCTGTGCGTGGTCTTGGTGGTCTTGAGCCACTCTTCATAGAGGTCGAAAAACTCGTCTATCGCAGCGGTGCGGGTCACTCGCCAGTGGCCATAGTTCGGCAGCAATTGCTTGCGGGCATCAGTGAGTGTGGCATCAGTGAATAGCAACAGCACCATGGCACTCAGCAGCCCAGTGCGGTCGGCTCCCTGTTTACAGTGAATGAGGATCGGGTACTCGGTTCGATCCAGCACTTCTATAGCCCGGCGAAGTTCCGAGGGGAACGGGAGTACCCCAGCAGACAACGTAACATCTTCCTGATTGATCCCAGCCCCTGCGGTGCCGGCACATTCGCCCTGATACCAGCCATCCCACGCGGCCTGCCCGCGCAGGTTCAGCACGGTGCGTATCTGATGTTTCTGGGCCAATTGACGAATCTGTTTTTCTGTAGGTTGCGATGCCCGGTAGACCTTGCCCGGTACTACGGTGTGGTCGTTCAACCCGGCATACACTCGTAGCACCTCGGCCAGCGCAAAGCCACCCGGCACCAGCACGATCAGTACAAGCAAACATCGCAGCCAAAATCGTTTCGGCTTATCACTCATCCGGGGAGAGCCACACTATTCGGTGATCGCGTTGGGCCAGTGGTGATGGTGTAGCCAAGTTCGCTCAACATGGCCTGTGCTTGGGCGTTCTTCTCCAGCAGTACCACCGGGCGATCACGCTTCAGCAGGTTCACCAAGCCAGCCAGTACGTTCGGCTCATGACCCTCGGCGTCGATCTTGATGAAACTCACACGCCCCGGCAGATTCAGCGCATCCACAGCCAACACGAAGCACTTGAGCTTGGCGTTCGGATCCACATGGGCCAAGTAACTCCCCCCGACTTGGTTTGGCACATGAAAGCCAATCAGTTCGGACGAATCACCCACTGCGGCATTGAACAGGGTCACGTTGCGTTGGGGTAGGCCACGCACGTTGGTAGCGAGTGCGGCAAAGGTCTCTGGTACCGGTTCAAAAGAAAACACGCGCCCTGTGGCCCCGGTGAGTTCGCTCAGCTTGCAAGTGTAGTGGCCGATGTTTGCGCCGATGTCCAGCACGGTGTCACCGGGCTTGACCCATTCGCTAAGTCGATCCCACTCCGGTTCCGGGCTGCGGAAGACTCCGCGCTTGAGTTGGCGCTGATGGTGATAGCTGCGAACCGACGATTGAAGAAATCGAGGCAGTAAAGCAACCACGGTGCGCATCATGTTGAACGTCCTGTTCGGGCAGGCGTCATCGTAACAAAGTTGAAGATGCGCTTACTAGGGGAAGTTTGGAGCTGATGGCAAGTTGAGCCTACTCGCGTGGGCGGCAGGAGTTTGTTCTCGACAATCTCCTGCCGCTCACGCGAGCAGGCTCAATAGGAACACACCTGCGCAAACAAAAAAGCCCACAAGCGGGGTGACCGCATGTGGGCTTTCAATGTTCGTTCTACTTAGTTCTTATCGGACTGTTGACCGCGTGGGCCAGTTGGGCCTTTGTTCGACTTCGGCATGCGCTCTTTCTTTTCCTTGGCGTCCACACTCTTTGGAGTGGTCGTCTTCTGGGTCAAGCTGGCTTCGGTCCACCACGGGCTGAGGCGCTTGATCTTGTAAAGAATCTTGGTGCGCTCTTCGCCAGTCGCTTCCACGAGCTTGCCCTTGAGCTTCATCATCTTCTTTTTACGGTGATACCGGCGTTTCAGCTCTTGTTGACGTTCAATCATTGCTCGACCACTCCAGGAATCCAGCCTGCCTATCAGTACGAACTAGGAATTTAAGCGCTTTTCGTCTTCCGACAAGGTGAGTGTGTTGGAAAACCCATCTGACGTTTCCCTCTGTTGAACCCTTCCGCTTGGAACCCTGTCGCTACACTGAACGATTCTGGCATGATGGCCAGACACGGAGTGCGACGACGATGGAACTGCCAAAAGCCTACGACGCAAAAGAAGCCCAGCAGAAGTGGTTGACACGCTGGGAAGAAAAGGGCTATTTCAAAGCCGATCCTGCCGCACCCGGCGAAGCGTATTCCATCGTCATCCCCCCGCCGAACGTGACTGGTGCCCTGCACATGGGGCACGCGCTGAACAACACCCTTCAAGATGTGCTGATCCGCTGGAAGCGAATGCAGGGCTTCAATGTGCTTTGGCAGCCGGGCACCGATCACGCCGGCATCGCCACGCAAGCCGTGGTGGAACGACTGCTGACCAGCGAAGACAAGAACTTCAAGCGGCGAGAGTACGGCCGCGAGAAGATGGTGGCCAAGATCTGGGAATGGAAGGACAAGTACGAGAAACGCATCCTCGGCCAACTCAAGCAGATGGGGGCCAGTGCGGACTTCAGTCGCACGCGATTCACGCTGGACGACACTTGTGCCAAGGCCGTGCGCGAGACCTTCTTCCGCATGTTTCGGGATGGGTATATCTACCGTGGCAAGCGACTGGTGAACTGGGACACGCAACTACAAACCAGCGTGGCCGACGATGAGACCTACACCGAGACCACCAAGGGCGGCTTCTGGACGTTCCAGTATGAAGTGATCGATGCGCCCGGCACCTTCATCCAGTTCAGCACCACCCGGCCCGAGACCATGCTGGGCGACAGTGCCTTGTGCGTGCATCCGTCCGACGAGCGGTACCAGCACCTCATCGGTAAGTTCGTGATGCAACCGCACACCGGGCGGAAGATCCCGATCATTGCCGACGGTCTGCTGGCCGACCCGACGCTCGGTACTGGTTGTTTGAAGGTGACCCCGGCCCACGACCAGAACGACTACGCCTGCTACACCCGCAACCAGCAGATCGAAGTCATCAACATGATGAACCCCGATGGCACCGTGGCGGCGGGCTTCGGCGAGTACAGCGGGCTGACCATGGCCAAGGCCCGCGAGGCCGTGAGTGCCAAGATGGAAGAGTTGGGCTTGTTCGTGGACAAAGCCGAACGCGACATCCCGCTGCCGTACTCGGACCGCAGCAAGACCCCGATTGAACCGTACTTGAGTGATCAGTGGTTTATTCGGATGTCGGATGTGGAGACCCCCCACCCGGAATCTCCGTTGCACTCCGATTCCGACCTCCCCCACAAGGGGGGAGGTGGGTCAAATACCTCTTCATCACAGGCCACTACTAGCGCTAAACCAACCTCCCCCACCTCCCCCCTTGTGGGGGAGGTCGGCGAGACGAAGTCTCGACGGGTGGGGGGTCTTGCTTCCCTCGCCATCGACGCCGTGACAAGCGGTCGGGTGAAGTTCTTCCCCGAGCGCTACAAGAACACTTACCTCGACTGGCTGGGCGAAAAACGCGACTGGTGCATCAGCCGACAACTCTGGTGGGGCCACCGCATACCTGTTTTGTCGAAGTCATACAGCGACGAGAAGACCTACAAGGTTGATTTGGATGATTGTGAGCGTGAAAGCAAAAGACACGGCTATGTCTGTGCAATCGGTCAGCATGATTCTTTAACAATCCACGTATGCTTCAAAACAGATCGTGATGAAAGTGACACATCAAGAATCATACATTCGGCGATGGAGAAACAAGGCTTCACCCAATCCGAAGACGTCCTCGACACCTGGTTCTCGTCCGCGCTGTGGCCGCATTCCACCATGGGTTGGCCGGAGCAGACCGCGGAACTGGCGAAGTACTACCCCACGTCCACACTGTGTACTAGCCGAGACATCATCACGCTGTGGGTGGCCCGCATGGTGCTCACCGGGTTGTACAACACCGGCGAGATCCCGTTCCACCATGTGTATGTGCACCCCAAGATTCTCGACGGCTTCGGCGAAACCATGTCGAAGACCAAGGGCAACGGGGCCGATCCGCTCGACATCATCGACCTGTACGGCACCGACGCCATGCGATTCGGCATGGTGAGCCTGGCTACCGAAACGCAAGACAGCCGGATGCCCATTGCGAACGCCTGCCCGCACTGTGGCACACTGAACCCGCAAAAGAAGGAACACCAGAGCTGCCGCACGGCGAAGATGAACTGCAACAGTTGCAAGAAGGCGTTCCGCCCCAGCGGTCCGTGGTTGGACGACAACACCGACCTGCCGACTGCCAAGGCCGCGAGTGACCGCTTCGAGCAGGGTCGCAATTTCGCCAACAAGCTGTGGAACGCCACGCGGTTCATTTTGATGAACCTCACGGACTACGCACATGCCGAGGCCAAACCCGAGACCATCGAAGACCGTTGGATTCTCTCCCGCCTGGCCACCACCACGCAAGCCATCACGGAGGCGTTGGAGAACTATCGCTTCGCGGATGTGACCAAGCTGCTGTACGAGTTCGCCTGGAGCGAGTTCTGCGATTGGTACATCGAGATGAGCAAGGCCCGGCGATCCGACCCGGCTTGCCAACGCGTACTTGTGACGGTGCTCGACGGCATCATCCGCCTGATTCAACCGACCATGCCATTCCTCGCCGAGAGCCTGTGGGAAGCCATCGGCAGCGTGGCCAAGCGAACCGAAGAGGCGGCGTGCATTGCCAAGTGGCCGA
The DNA here is from genome assembly GCA_038230995.1 of Gemmatales bacterium. Taxonomy (GTDB): domain Bacteria; phylum Planctomycetota; class Planctomycetia; order Gemmatales; family Gemmataceae; genus JALHQU01. The sequence continues at coordinate 22,294 of JBBRME010000022.1, read as the reverse complement.
CCTTCGCCGAGGGTGTGGTGGACAGCACCACCGAGACAAGCATCGCCCGGATGCAGGAACTGGTGCGTGGCATCCGCGAGATGCGTAACCGCTACCAGATCGACAAAGCCCAGTTGGCGTTGATGGTGAAATGCTCTGCTGACACCGCGTTGTCACTGGAAGGTCTGCGGCCGTTCATCCTGAGCCTTGGCAACCTCAGTGCGTTTGAATGCGGGCCGAACGTGAGTAAGCCGAAGCAGGCCGGCAGCGTGATTACCAAAGAGTTCGAGGCGTACATTCCGCTGGCCGGGTTGATCGATCCCGTGGCCGAGACGAAACGCATCGAGAAGCAAATCGCGGAGATCACCAAGCAGCACACGGCGTTGTGTGGCAAGCTAGCCAACGAAAGCTACGTGAAGAACGCTCCGCTTGAAGTGGTGGCCGAGAGCCGGGCGAAGATTACGGAGTTCGAGGGTCAGTTAGCTGCACTGCAAGCCAACATGGCCGAGCTTGCGACATAAAGTATTCAGCCAACCCACACGGCTTCTGCTGATGTGCTCGATGTGATAAGATAGCAATCCGCCGGATTGCACGTTGTTGTTCTCGTTTGGGATGGGTTCTGACATGCTTCGCGTGTTGCTTTGTACCTGTTTGTTTGTGTTCATGAATTCACTTGCACAAGCGGCGGATGCAGTCGCGTTCACGAAGGAACAAGTCGCACTTTACACCGACAAAGTGCTGCCGATTCTCAAAGCCAATTGTTTGAAATGTCATGGCAATGACCCCAAGAAAATCAAAGGCGAACTCGACCTGCGTACCCGTGCCAGTGCCATCAAAGGCGGGGAATCCGGCCCAGCCTTTGATTTGAAAAAGCACGAAGCCAGCTTGCTCCTCGGAGCTGTGAGCTACACCAAAGACGGCTACAACATGCCGCCCACGGGCAAGTTGAAGGACACGGAAATTGCAACTCTCACAGCGTGGGTGAAGGCCGGGGTACCTTATCCGCCGGAGTTGCTGGGCGATGCCTCGGCCGTAGCGCACGAAACGAAGAAGAAAGAATTCACCGCGGAACAAAAAGCCTACTGGGCCTACCAACCGGTGAAGGCGACGACGCCACCACAGAACGCCGGTCGCACCGCCATCGACAAGTTCCTCGTAGCCAAGTTGAACGACAAAGGCTTGGCCATTGGCACACCGGCGAGCAAAGCCACGCTGATTCGTCGGGCGTATTACGACCTGACGGGGTTACCCCCGACACCAAAGCAGATTGACGACTTCGTTGCGGACAGCGACCCCAAGGCCTTTGAGAAGTTGATCGACAACCTGTTGGCCAGCCCACAGTACGGCGAAAAATGGGGCCGACACTGGCTGGACATCGTGCGCTATGCAGAGACCAACGGGTATGAACGCGATGGCACTAAGCCAAACGCCTGGCGCTATCGTGACTACGTGATTCGCTACTTCAATGATGACCGACCGTACGATCAGTTCATCCGCGAACAACTCGCCGGTGATGAACTGCCACGGAAGGACGGTGCCATCGACCCGATCATCGCCACCGGTTACTTCCGCCTCGGTGTGTGGGACGACGAACCTGCCGATCGACTGCAAGCTAAGTTCGATAGTTACGACGACATCGTCACCATCACCGGGCAAGCCTTCCTGGGCATGACCCTCAACTGTGCTCGTTGCCATGACCATAAAGGCGACCCACTGCTGCAAGAGGACTACTACAAGCTTGTGGCCTTCTTCCGCGACATCCGCGAGTTCTCGATGGATCGGAATCCAAGCTCCTCAACCAGCCAGAGCGACATCAGCCCAGCAGAACTTAAGAAGACCTACGAAACAGAATTAAATGCCCGTAACAGCAAAATCGAATCGCTGACCAAGACGATCGTGTCGCTGGAAAACGCCACGATCAAGCTCATGCCATCCGAAGATCAACGAGCCAGCGAGGGTCTTGATCGCCCGCTCGTGTTGAAGAAACTGCCGAAGTTTTTCACGAAAGAGCAGACCCAGGAATACAGCAAGCTGACGAAAGAACGTGAAGAACTCCAACGGAAGCCACGGCCAAAGCAAGACCTCACCATGAGCGTGAACAACTGCGACCCCAAACCACCCGCGACGTTCCTGAACATCCGCGGCAACCCGCACGTCAATGGTCAGGAAGTGAAGCCCGGCTTCCCCGTGATCCTGGGTGCCGATGAACCGAAGATCGAGCCCAAGGGAAAATCCGCAGGCCGACGCACCGCACTGGCTGAATGGATCGCCTCACCCAAGAACCCGCTGACGGCCCGTGTGATGATCAACCGCGTCTGGCAGAATCACTTCGGCAAAGGACTGGTGCCCAGTGCCAATGACTTCGGTAAATTCGGCGAGCAACCCAGCCACCCGGAACTGCTCGACTTCCTCTCGACGGACTTCATGAATGGTGGCTGGACACTGAAGCGGATGCACCGAACGATGATGCTCACCGATGCGTATCAGCGAAGCTCGGATGCCATCGCAGCGAATGCACAAAAGGACCCAGCGAACAACTACCTGTGGCGATTTAACAAGCGGCGATTGAACGCCGAGGAAGTGCGGGACTCCATCTTGAGTGTGTCGGGCAACTTGAATATGGCGATGGGCGGGCCGAGCATGTACCCGAAGATTTCTGACGAAGTGCTTGCTGGCATCAGCTTTGGCGACAAGAAGAACCACTGGCCCGACAGCCCGGAATCCGAACGCAACCGCCGCACCGTGTACTCGTTCGTTAAGCGGTCGCTGCAAGTGCCGATCTTGTCGAACCACGACCAAGCCGACACCGATAACAGTTGCCCTGTGCGTTACACCACCACGGTGCCTACACAGGCACTGGGCATGCTGAATGGCGACTTCACTAATGAGCAAGCCCGCACGTTGGCCAAACGGATGACCACCGACGCTGGCCCGGAACTATCCGCACAAGTGGCCCGTGGTATCCGCCTCACCACCGGCCGTGTACCGGCAGCCGACGAGATCAAGAAGGACGTGGAGTTTATTGAGTTGTTGAAGTCTAAACACAAACTCGATGACGCCAAAGCCTTGGTGCAATACTGCCTGATGCTGCTGAACACGAACGAGTTTGTCTACTTAGACTGAGTTCGAAGGTCAGTGAGTCGAGCCAGGGAAATGAATCGAACGGCCGCCGATAGTTAATCACCGGTGTCGGTACGGCGGGCTTTCTTTGTGGAGTTGATTTTCTTGTCGTCGAGTCGTCGCCGCTGGCTGGCTTTGGTGGGCTTGGTTTTAAAGCGTGGCTTGGGCGGGGTTGCCGCGGCAAGCAGGATGTCTCGCAACTTTTCAAGGCAACGCTCACGGTTGCGTTCCTGGTCACGGTACTCTTGCGATGTGATGAGCACTTCGCCTTCGGTCGTCACCAACGAGGGATGTGCCTTGCTCAGGCGAGATTTCACCAAGGCACTCAAAGCAAGGCTGTTCAGCATATCCCAACGCAGCATGGCCTTGGACGCCACCTTGTTCACGTTCTGGCCACCGGGGCCGCCGGCCCGCGCGTAGCTCCATTGCAGTTCCGCTTCGGGGATCGTGATTCGTTCGTTGATGTACAACATGGCCGGGTTACTCGTCGCCGTGTTCGTCTTTCCATTCGTCGTACCAAACCATCTGGATCGCTTCGAGCTTTTTCTCGTTCGATTCTTCCGGTTGGCCGGTGAAGTCTTCCAGTTCAAGAATCCACTTGTGTAGATCCGTGAAGCGCACACTCAATGGGTTGAGGGTGTCGTACTTCTCGAAGAGCATTTCGCCGATGCGTTGGGTATCCGACCAAGTCAGTGACATATTGATCAGCTCAAGGTTCAGTTGAAGTGGAGTATACTTCAAACTTAGCGAGATCAGCGACTCACGCGAGATGACACAGCAGAACGGGGTCGATTTCAATCTCACCACGAAACTCGACCATGAACGCTTTGATCACACCATTCGTCCAGCCGAAGCCTTGTTGAATGACATATTCCCCGCCACCAGCGATCTCTTCCGGGTCACACACGTTGTACTTTTCCATAATGCGCCCCTCTCGCAGGTAGGTACGCCCCACACAGCGGATGAATCTCTTGGCGATGTCCAGTGCCAGTTCTCGACGGTTGTAGTTCAATAAGCCACGGACGACGATCCAGTGCAGGGGCGCCCAGCCGTTCGGGTAATCCCATTGCTGGCCGGTTTCGTAAAGTGTGGTGACGACACCACCCGCACGGAGGAACCGTTCGCGGATGGTGATCTCCATCTGGTCGATCTTTTCCTTGTCTGTCACTGCGTCAAGCATGTTGGTGAAGAGCGGGAACGCCCCAGCGAGGCTCCAGACATCGGTCTGCCCCGATTGACCATTGGTATTGCAGTAGTCGAAGAACCAGCCGAGTTCCTCGTTCCAGCAATGGTCGAGGACGGCCTTTTTTCTTTGATCTGCTGCCGCTTGGTACTGAGGATCTCCCGTCCAATCGTGCAGCTTCACTTCCATTCCGTACAAGAGTGCGTTCAGATCAATCGGAATGATGTCCGTCGTGCGAATCGTGGCCATATTTCTGCGGATGCCGCCGTGCCATCCGACGGGATCGGGTCGGAACCAGCGGCTGGAAAAGTCCCAGCCGGACTCGGCTGCGGCACGAACGTGCCGGAAGAATGTTGCGGCATCAGTACCTTCGGCCGTCTCCGCGTAGCTCTCGATGTCTTCGTGGTAGGCTTCCGGGCGGGGCTGGACGTGTGGCTGGAGATCGCGATCCGAATAATGATCCCAGTAGCGATTCAACACGGCGCCGTTCGCCAGCGTCACTGTTCTATCCTTGCCCAACGAGGTTTGGCCCATCCAGAATCGGTATTCGGCCTGAACCATCTCGACGTAACTGACCTTCGTGTCTCCTTTCACAAAGCGCTTCTCATTCAGGAACTTCTGCCCCTTCATCTTCCCGAGGAGTTCGACCATGCAATAAAAGACGGGCGGTTGCGACCGCGTGAGATAGTAGCGGCGATTGCCATTTGGTACGAAGCCATACTCGGCGATGAGCATGGCGTTGTTTTTGATCATGCCATGAAAGAGATCCATGCCGCCACAAAGAACCATCCCCACTCCGATGAAGTAACCATCCCAGTAGTACACCTCATCGAAGCGGCCCCCGGCCACAACATGCGGGAAACTGAGTTGCATCAGCGTACCGGTAAACATCTCTTGCGGCAGGTTTCGGTTGTCGCGGCGGAGAGCCTCCCAAGCGCCGTCGATATAAGCCTCCATGCTACGCGTGGGTTCGCGGCGGACACCTTTGTTTGCTGTCGCATCGATTCGTCCTTGGAAGTGATCGTGGATAAAGTCCACCATCCGACTTCGAAAATCGATCACCCCTTTCCCGAAGCCCCGCACTTGTTTCAAGCGATCCAAGGTGCATTCCCCTGCGGGCAACGCACTCACCTCTTCCAGCCCGATCTGAAACCCCTTCAATCGCGTGAACAGCGATTGTTGACAAATCTTGACGAAGGCTGCCAGCAGCTCGGAGACACGATCATCGTCGTTGAGATCGAACCCTTTCGGGATCATGTCGGGGAATGTCTTTGAATCCCGAAACAACCGCATCGATTGAACGGCCTCAAAGAGTGGGCCACGGGTGAAAAGCTGCCAGCGCGTCGTATGCGACATCAGAACACCTTTGAGTCAGTTTCCAGTGGACGACATCGAACACGCTTCGAGCAACCAAGCGAGAAAATCATGTACGTCAACATGACTATTCACCAGGTACCGTGCGGCTGTGATTGGTCTTTCACACACTGCGACTGTGACACCATCCCGGAACTCGGTAAAGGCGTCCTCGTCAGTTGCGTCATCCCCAAAATAGATCACCAATCGATTTTCCAAGGGTGCGACACGATTGAGGATCCAACGCAGCGCCGTGCCTTTGTTCATCGTCACGACGGGTCGCACTTCGAGCACCATTTTGCCATGCCGAAGTTCGATGAGCTGCGCCGAAATTGCGTCATTACAAACACGGTGAACGGTCTCGATGACGAGTGGCATAGTCTCTGCAGCGACCTTCCGAAAGTGGACACTCGCTGTGAGCGTTTTGTTCTGAACCCAGGCACCGGGGATCTGAGCAAGCGCTAAAACAAGTGCCTGAACCAGAGACGCCACCAACTCGGACAACTGGACGGCCTTTGGCTCAACAAAACTCATGCCGGGGACGTCGATCTCGATGCCATGGTTCCCGGAGTAGATGAGTCCGGCGACACCCACACGTTCTCGTACGTCGGCCAGCTCGCGACCGCTCACAATGGCTACTGTGACTTGCTTTTGGGCAGAAAGTTCGGTGAGCATCTGGCGGACGTTGACATCGAGCACGCACTCCTCGGGTTGATCCCGGAGCGGTACCAGCGTTCCGTCAAAGTCCAAGCCGAGAAGCAAGCGGCGACCACGCGAAAGTTCTTTCTTGATCTCTTCAAGACAATCGAGCAATGGCAACGGCATCACACGCTCTCAGGGAAATCGAATTTGAGCAACTCCGAGAGAACTTTGCCACCCCAACGATACACGTTGTGACGTCCCACATGCTCACGCATTCGTTTCATCCGCCGTGTGCGTTCCTCGACTGTCATCTCAACAGCCTGCAACATGGCGTTGGTCAGTTCCTGAATGGCGAACGGATTCACTTGGATTGCATCCGTCAACTCGCGGGCACTCCCCGTGAATCGGCTAAGAATCAACACGCCGTCATCGTCGGTGCGACTGGCAATAAACTCCTTGGCCACAAGATTCATGCCGTCGTGGAGCGAACTGATGACAGTGAACCTCGCCAGCCGATGCAGGGCGATCATGTCAACAGGGCCATGATGCTCCTTCAAGTACAGCACCGGCTTCCAACCTCGGCTACCCCAGCGGAAATTGATCTCTTCGACGAGCTCATCCACCTCCGCTTCCAGCCGTTGGTACGAAGGAATATGCGAGCGTGATGGTGCGGCGATCTGCACGAAGACGAACTTATGCCGCAACTCGGGTTGCTGCTCCATCAGGGCATTCACCGCTTGCAACCGCTGTGGAATCCCTTTCGTGTAATCGAGGCGTTCGATCCCCACACCGATGTAAATCGACCGCTTGCCAAGTAGCTTCTTCCAGCGAGCCAAGGCAACATTGACATCGGGGCTGATGGCAAGCTCGGCATGCTCAGCAGCATCAATCGAGATGGGGAAGTCGCGGATCATCGTCGTCATGCCGCCGCGCGTGATCTCCGAGCGATCCGTATCCACCCTTGCTTCAATCGAGCGATCTACGGTGTCCAGGAAGTTCTGGCAGTGATAGCGAATGTGGAAGCCCATCAAGTCGTTCCCAAGCATGCCGTGCAGCAATTCTTCCTTCCATGGAAACACTCGGAAGACTTCACGGTTAGGCCACGGGATGTGCCAGAAGTGTGCAATAATCAGCTTCGAGTTCGCCTGACGAAGCATTCGCGGCAGCAAGCAGAAATGGTAGTCCTGAATAAACACAAACGTGGGTTTATCCCCAGCTTCCTGAAGAACAGCATCCGCGAAGAGTTGATTCACCTCGCGATACATTTCCCAGTCGCTTTGCCGAAAGACCGGCGGCGTGAACGTCACATGACACAGTGGCCATAAGCCCTCGTTGGCCAAGCCGTAGTAGAAGCCTTTCTCTTGTTCTTTAGTGAGCCATACTCGTCGCAGTGTGTAGGTCGGGTCTTCGGGTGGAACGCGAATGCGGTCAAACTCGTCCACCACTTCACGGTCGGCATCACCGCTCCCGTGTGCAATCCAAGTGCCACCGCTGGCTTCCATGATCGGGTCGAGTGCTGTTGCCAAGCCACTCGCGGGCTTCTTGACGGAGATCTGATCGCCGTTGTATTCATGGATGAACGGTTCTCGATTCGCGACCACGATGAACCGGTAATCCGCCATCCGACTGCCGATCAGGTCATGCAGTATTTTTCGTGTCCAGATGAGTTGCACTCCAAAAATCGTCCGGATACGGACATCCAAGAATCATACAATTCGTGTCGACATCAACCAAAACGGAGAAGTAGGGATTCTAACCGGAGAGCGTCAACGTTGCTCCGGCACTCTCTGTTCGATAGCAGATGAAAATGCCCGTGGGAAGACGAGCTTCACACCACGGTGGGCAGCTCATTGCCTGAACATGAGGGAGATGCGACAAATGGGTTCAGCCAGATGTCTGGCGAAAACTCCCTTGTTTTTTACAGTCCCGCGCTGTTGTTCGTGGCGGGGAACCTCGAATCCCAACCTACCAAAACACGATCTCTGAGCAGCCCTGGCCAGGTCATCGACAACTATTTACGTCTCTTCATTGTTGAGGTAAACTCTGTCCCCTCAAACCCGAATCCACCCATTTCGGTCAGCTCTTCATTAAACGTCAATACACATACTTTATCGTTGTTGCGCCCTTTGATAAGGGTTAAGACTATAGTTCTTCTATCGATGGCTGTCCATTTTGTTGCGAGACCGGATTTGGCCCACTCGGGCTGGGCAGCCACACCATCGGCTAAGAAGAACAGTGAGCTTCTTTCCGACCAAGCCCATTCCGTTTCCTCCATGTAGTGGGCAAGTTCCGCTTTGGTATCGACTCCGCTCGACAGACCCTTCAGGATCTCCTTCTTTTCAGCCTCGATTGCAGCGGCCCCCTTGTCGTTCTTCGCACGCACGTGCAATCTGATGGCCTCATCGTAGGCAGTTGCCAGCACTTTTTTGGCTGCGCCAATCTTAAACAGGTAGTTCGCTAGCGAAATGCTCCTTGGCAACCGCCCCTTCGTTTCAAATTCCGCACGTTCGGCCAGCACGAGATCGACTAACCTCCTGTTGCCGTCATTCCGGGCTTGCTCCTCGCGTTTGGAGAGCAACTCGAGCAACTCCTTTTGCTGCTTCTCCACTTCGACTTCGAACGTCTTCTTCGCGATGTTCAATTTAGAGCGAATGGCATCCGTGTCCTGTGCACCGAGACTCACGCTGAGACACAGCAGTAAGAGAATGGTGAGTGTTGAACGCACACTGGACATTGCTGAGCCTCACTCGAAGTTTGGGAACTGCTCATCTAACCGCGTGGCAGTCATCATGTGCGGGGGTACGGTCGTGTTTGTAAGATCGAGAATCAACGTGAAACTCACCCTTCATCATCCGGTGCGGTATTCCAGTCGTCGAACTCCACATCGTCGCCGATATCGATGTACGCCCGACAGTGCGGGCAGTTCTGCACGGCACCTTTCTGAGCAGCAGCCCATTGCGATGTCTTGCTGCATTCTTCGCAGACCACATCGATTGGCGGGCCAACCGATGGGGTCAGGCCTGCTTCGATTGCTCGACGTTCTGCGTCACGCTTCTCGTACTCCAGCAGGATGGGTTGGGCACGTTCAACGTCGGCTTGTTCGATCCAGACTTTCGGCTTCACGATGTTGCTCAGTGGCCCAAGCCAGCCGGACATGATCTGCATGTCGTCGTCTTCGACGACCATTGCAGGGATGCCCGCATTGTTCAGCAACCCGCTCACCAGATGTGCTTCAAAGTTTTTGCTGGCCGTGTACACGGCTACCGGTTGTCGCAGGGCCATTGGCAACTCTTAAAGTCATTGATCAGCAAAACGGAGAAGTAGGGATTCGAACCGGAGAGCGTCAACGAAGCTCCAGTTCCTCTGATCACTGGCAGATGAAAATGCCCGTGGGAAGACGAACATAACACCACGGGCTTTGGCCAAGAGCCATCGTCATTTCTTTGCATCACCCGGCATGTTGGTAAGCATCGTCAGCTTTTCCTTCGGTGGTGCCACAGGAGCACTCGGCAGATCGGTCTTTTCATTGCCGCCGCAACCAAGAATGGAAGCGACGAAAACGACGAAAAGGCAGCAAGTTAAGCTTCGATTCATTTCTAGCTCCGTGTCATGTTAATTGATCAAACCACTGGAACCGTTCACCTGCCCGTCACGCATTCCTGCGAGATATTGGAAGGCGTACCAATCGCTGGTTGGTGTGCCGGAAAACGTTTGGAAATCACAGGATCCCTTGCGTAACACCCGCACGGAGCCGTCGCCGAAGGTGAAGTTGACAACACCGGTATGCTTGCTGTTGTACTGATACCACGCGGCTTTCGCGGAACTCATGCCAGCGATGGTCGGCAGTGTGCCGAAGCCCATCCAGGAACCCGAATATTCTTTTGCCGTGGTCGTTTCGCCGCCTGTCATTTCGCCAAAGATGAGCGTGTTGCTTGTGCCGTCGGTAATGGAGTTGAGAACAGTTTTGGATCGGTTCGTAAACACCCCTTCAAGAGTTGAACCGAGAGTGTGTGTTCCACGGCCAGCTCCACCAGCAACCCCAACATAATTCGTGCGTCCAAGTTTGCCGGCTGTGCTGGAAACCGGGAAGTTAGGTGCTGTGAAAATCAAACCCAACGGATACGGCGAGCCAGTTGCGAGATTCGCCCAGTGCGTGAAAATGCCGATTCCGTTCGTGGCGGAGTCGGGATTATCCGAGGGGCAGAGAAACGTTTTGACTTTCGAAGTGCCAACAGTGAAGGTCACCGTGTCGGTCCACCAGTTCGCGACGGGGGTGGCGTTGAAGTCGAACATCGCAGAGGGAATGCCGCGGTAGATGTTTTCCTGCTCGATGTAGGGCAGCAGAAATGGCAGGACTCCGATCAGGGAGTTACCAGAAATCACTTGGGCCGTAGAGGTCGATTCATTGACCCGAGGCCCCATCCAACCTGGTGGGAGAGTGCCGTAGACACTCTCGTAGTTGTGTGCCGCTAACCCGAGTTGCTTCAAGTTGTTCGAACAGGTCATACGGGCAGCAGCCTCGCGCACCTTTTGAACAGCGGGCAGGAGAAGCCCGATGAGGATCGCGATGATCGCGATCACAACCAACAGTTCGATGAGCGTAAAACCGGACTTGCGGAGTTTCATGACCGGTATCCTTCCGAGAGAGAGAAAGAACATAAAGACATGACCGACGACGCAGTCTACCTGCACTCAAAAATATTTCCCACACCGAATCGATGAAAAGGGTGCACCTTTGTTTTTCGGCACAGAGCCGCGCACGGAGCGGAGCGAAGAAAGCGGTGTTTTGTATAGCATCAGCAAGACCACTTTCTCCGCTCCGCTCTGTGCGTGGCTCACAGAGACAAAAACATCAAACCAACCCGATCAAAGAATAACAACGGCCGAGCCTGACTTGGCATCGATCATCGAAGCCTGTGCCACATGGCCCTGGCGAACAGCGCACGGGCACGAAACTTCTTGCGGGCCTCCTTCACGACGGAGTAAACTGTTAGACGTCTGCCGATCTGTGATCCCACTGGCGTTCAACTGGGAAAGATCGGACAAAGTACACAACCTTCGACGAGCCCCACCATTCGCTTTTCTCCCCTCAGTGTTGTGTCCGGCATCGTTCTACTGCTGATCGCTCATCCGGTGTCGGCGGCCGAGCCCGTGGATTTCGCCAAGCAGATTCGACCAATCTTTGAGAAGCACTGTGTCTCGTGCCACGGGCCCAGTAAGCAGAAAGCCGGGTTGAAGCTCGACCTCGGCAAACGAGTGTTGAAGGGAAGCCTGAACGGCCCGGTCGTGGTCGCGAAGAAGCCAAACGAGAGCAAGTTGATCCACGCGCTGAAGGGGGAAAAGGGTGCCGAGTCGATGCCCCCAACCGGCGAACTCGACGCGGCAACCATTGACATCATTCGCCGTTGGATCGAAGAAGGGGCGGAGATCCCGAAAGACGAAGCAGATGCCACTGCCAAGCACTGGGCCTACGAATCTCCGAAGCAACTACCGGTGCCGGACGGCGTACATCCAATCGATTACTTCCTCGAATTGGAGTGGAAGAAGCGGGGATTGAAACCGGCGCCGCTCGCCGATCCTGAGACGCTGGTGCGTCGGCTCACCCTCGATCTCACGGGCCTGCCGCCCAGCCCAGCCGATGTGGCGTCGTTTCGCAACGAAGACACGGCTAAGCGGATTGATGCACTCCTCGCGTCGCCGGCCTACGGTGAACGTTGGGGTCGGCACCTGCTCGACATCTGGCGATATTCCGACTGGTACGGCTTCGGCGCTGAACTGCGGAACAGCCAGAAGCACCTCTGGAATTGGCGAGATTGGGTCGTCGAATCGCTGAACTCCGGCAAGCCCTACGACAAGATGATCCGCGAAATGCTCGCGGCGGACGAACTCGCTCCGACTGACCCGCAGGCCCTGCGTGCGACAGGTTACCTCGCCCGGAGCTATTACAAATTCAACCGTAATGTCTGGCTTGACGATATCGTCGAACACACGGGCAAAGCTTTCCTCGGCATTACGTTGAACTGCTGCCGTTGTCACGACCACATGTACGACCCACTCGCGCAGGAGGAGTATTACCGCTTCCGCGCGATCTTCGAGCCGCATCAGATCCGGATCGATCCCGTCGCCGGGGAACGCGACCCGGAGAAGCGTGGTCTCACCCGCGTTTTTGACGCCGATTCAAAGGCAATCACCTACCTCTTCGAGCGTGGTGACGACAAGCGGCCGGTGAAAGACAAGCCGTTGTCACCCGGAGTCCCCGCCGCTATCAGCCCGAAAGGTTTCACCCCGAAGCCGATCGCTCTGCCAGCAGATTCGGTTCACCCGACACTGCGCGAATCGGTTCGCCAAGCCCAGATTGAAGCCGCTTCGGCACAAATCAAACAGTTCAAAACCGAGCCGAGGAACAAGGTTGCGGTGATGCAGTTGCAGGCGGTCAAGGCGAAGTTGGCGGCGGATGCCGCGCGGTATGCCACACCGCCGAATCCTCGTGCGGCCGACCTGATCCGCCATGCCGTCGGACTGCATTTGGAGACGATGGCACTTGCCGCTGAAGCCGATCTCGCCGAAGCTGAAGAGGCGTTGAAGGCGATCAAAGATGCCAAGGCTATCGAAGCGCAGAAAAAGAAGATCGCTGAGCTAAAACCGAAAGTGGACGTCGCGCGGAAGGCCATCGAGACGCCACCCGCTGATTACACTCCGCTCGTGCCGAACAACCCGGACTCCACCACCGGTCGCCGCACGGCACTCGCCGAGTGGATCGTTTCGAAGGAGAATCCGCTCGCAGCACGCGTCTTCGTCAATCACGTCTGGCTCCGGCACTTCGGTCAGCCTCTGGTGCCAACCGTTTTCGACTTCGGAAAGAACGGCCGTCCGCCGAGCCACCCCGAACTCCTCGACTGGCTTGCGGTCGAGTTCGTGAAGTCGAATTGGGACATCAAGAAACTCCATCGGTTGATCCTTTCCAGCCGGGCGTATCGGATGAAATCGTCGCTGTCCGGCCCGGACGCCGAGGCCAATCGCAAGCTCGACCCGGACAACCTGATGCTTTGGAAGATGAACCCGCGACCCCTCGAAGCGGAGGCGATCCGCGATAGCTTACTCGCGGTCTCCGGGCTGCTCGACCCGACGACCGGTGGGCCAGACCTCGACTTCGACGACGAAGCCCCGAAGTTGCGCCGGAGCCTTTACTACCGCCACGCCCCAGAGAAGGTGATGCCGTTTTTGATGGCGTTCGATGCCGCGGGGCCGACCGAGTGCTACCGCCGAGCCACGACCGTCGTCCCGCAGCAGGCGCTCGCCTTGGTGAACAGTCGGCTTTCTGCCCGCGCTGCCGAGGCCGTGGCGAAAGGCCTGACTGCGAAGGAACCGAACGCGATCGTGCCGGAGCTTTACGCGAAACTCCTCGGCCGCAAGCCGAGTGGACCGGAAGCCCAACTCTGCGTTGAGTTCCTGAAAACGAACCCCCCGGTCGCGTTGGCCCAAGCCCTCTTCAACCACGCCGATTTTTCGACGATCCGCTGAGACCCGCCCATGCAAACCCCCGACCGCCGTTCGTTCCTCGCCTCCGGTATGGGCTTCGCCGGCTTGGCCCTCTCTGCCATGTTGCAGCGCGACGGTGTCGCCCGAGCCGATGAAGAAAAGTGGACCGCACCGGACGGCAAGCCTCACTTCAGCCCGAAGATCAAACGCGTCATTTGGCTCTTCATGGTGGGCGGCACCAGCCACGTGGAAGGGTTCGACCCCAAGCCGATGCTCGACAAATACAACGGCATGACCATCGCCGAATCGCCGTTCAAGGCGACCCTCGACTCTCCCTATTTGAAGAAGAACCTGCGCGAATTCGTACCCGGCCTCCACAAGGTTCAGCCCAAGTTGATGAAGATGCAGGCCGGTTGGAAGAAGTATGGCAAGAGCGGGCTCGCAGTCAGCGACTGGTGGCCCCACGTTGGCGGCATCGCGGACGACATCGCTGTGGTTCGGTCGATGTGGACATCCGACAACGACCACGGCGCCCAATTGCAATTCCACACCGGTCGGCACGCCCTCGAAGGCCCGTTCCCGACCATCGGCTCGTGGATTCGCTACGGCCTGGGCTCCTTGAATGACGACCTCCCGAGTTTCGTTGTCCTCGGCAAGCCGCTTGCCGATTGCTGCGGTGGTCAGTTCGGCCACGGCGGCAATTACTTGGGGCCGGAGTACAGCGGCGTACCGTTGCTCGCCGATCCGAAGAACTCCTTGCCCTTTCTGCCAATGAAAGGTCAGTCCGTTGAGAAGCAGCTCGAGCAGTTCCAACTCATCGGTAAGTTGAACGGACTTGCGGCGGAGCAGACGCCGGACGACATGAACATCCGCGCGAAAATCAAGTCCTACGAACTGGCGTTCAAGATGCAGGCGGCCGTACCCGAAGTAATGAAGCTGGAGCAAGAGAAAGCGGACGTCCGCAAAATGTACGGCCTCGACCAACCGGAAACGAAGGAGTTCGGCCAACTCTGCCTTGCTGCGCGGCGACTCTCCGAAAAGGGCGTCCGCTTTGTGCAGGTCTACCATGGCTCCAACGGCGGGGCCGGGGCGTGGGATTCGCACGCCGAGATTCTTAAGAACCACCCACCGCTGTGCAAACAGGTCGATCAGCCGATCGCGGCGCTCGTGCAAGATTTGAAACAGCGTGGCCTGCTCGACGAAACGCTCGTGGTCTGGGGGTCCGAGTTTGGCCGCACACCTGGTGCGGAGGGTTCGGCGGGCCGGGATCACCACCCGTACGGTTTCAGTATTTGGATGGCCGGCGGCGGCGTGAAGAAGGGCGTTGTCCATGGCGCAACGGATGAACTCGGCTTCCACGCAGTCGAAGATCGGCACTACGTCACCGACCTCCACGCCACCGTGCTGCAACTGCTCGGCCTCGACCCGCGGAAGCTCGTCTTGCCTGGCCGCAAGCGATTGGAAATCGACTTCGGCAAACCCATGTCGGCGATCTTGACGTGACGTCCAGAAATCGCCACGCAACCTACTCGACAAGCATCTGAGCCATGGCGCGAAAGTGAGCATCAAGCACTACGCCCAAACAAGTTAAGATGACTTCGAGCGCGCATCAGGTGATGCAAAATCGAGCGCAGGAGGATACCGCAGGCAGTGTTCTTCGTTGGCAAATGGGAGATGTAAACACTGTGAATCAAGGCTTAAATGCGACTACTTGCGACATGCTGCCATCAACTGCGAATGTAAAAAAGCGGAGAAGTAGGGATTCGAACCCTAGAACGCTTACGCGTCTCCGGTTTTCAAGACCGGTGCAATCGACCACTCTGCCACCTCTCCAATGTCACGGATGATACTTCGTTTCTGCTGATTCGTGTAGGGCACTCCGTCGCTTCCAGCGCCAAACAAGCCAAATCATACCCACAAGGATCAATCCACTCACTCCGACAGGCCAAAGCGGGAACGGGTTCGCGACTGGTTCTTCTACAGCCGGTGGTAGAGGTTCTGGTTCTACCACACCCGGCATGGTGAGGGTAGCCTTGGCCGTGCGGCGTTTTGCTTCTTCGTCTGGCTTCAATTGATCGCGCATCTTGCCGTGCAGGCGAGTCGGTTCCTCGGCGTCGAAGTCCTCGAACTGATTGGCGTTGCGTTCGCGGATGGTCAGGGTCACCGGGCCTTCCGCATCGTCGGACGATGATGCACCGTCGTTGCCCACGTATGGAGTCTCGTCGAAGAACTGGAACTCGTGCGGGCCTGGTCTCAACTTCCATGTTCCTTCAAACACGAACGTGAACCGCAGGTGCTGATCCTGCCAGCCGTAGTCCGATTTCTTCACCTCCAGTTTCACATCATTGGAATCGAGCAGTACGGTCAAGCCCCGGCGAAGCTGTTCGCCTTTCGCCGTGATGTACAGCTTGCGGAAAGTCTCACGTGGGTCGTCTCGCAGTCGAACAATGTCCTCAGGAGCCAAGCACTTGAGTCCGTCGAACTGCATCGATTCTTCGGACAGCGACAGCACGTAGCGGATCTGTAAGCCAGTGGGTTCGACGCGGATTTCGATGGTGCGGTCGAAGTGGTTCTTCGGCAGTGGATGTGCGGAAGCGACACCAACGAGCAGCAGGATCAACACGAACCATCGCATGGTGTCACGCACCCCGCTGGCGAATCTGTTCAATGGCCCAAGCGGCCGCCTCACGCACCACTTCGTCCGCATCGTGGGTGGCGTGTTCCAACGCGGTCAGCGCCTTGGCTGTTCCAGTATTCCCCAGCACGATGGCTGCATTGCGAACCAATCCCTGCCTGCGGGTGCGGAACAAGGCCGTGTGCTGGAAGCGTTGCTTGAACTCAGCTTCGGTGATGCTCAGGAGTTCCAAGGGATCGAGTGACAACAGGTTGTCACTAATGTTGTTGTTACTGAACCGGTTCCACGGGCACACCTCCTGGCAGATGTCGCAGCCGAACAATTGATCGCCAACTCCAGTGCGCAACGGCAGCGGGATGGACCCGTGCAGTTCGATGGTCAGGTAGCTGATGCACCGCGTGGCATCCAGGGTGCCCGGTGCGGGGAAGGCTTGCGTGGGGCAGGCATCCAAGCACGCGGTGCAGGTACCGCAGTGGTTCTCAGCCAGTGTTTCGCTCGTGGGTAGTTCCACGCTGGTCAGCAACCCGGCGAGAAAAAAGTAACTGCCACGTTGCTTGTTCAGCAGCATGGTGTTCTTGCCGAACCAACCCAGCCCGGCCCGGCGTGCGAAGTCGCGTTCCAGCAGCGGCGCACTATCGGCGGTGCCATGGGCGTAGCTTTCGGGTACGACCTGCATGATCCATGTGGCCATGTCATTCAGCTTGGCCCATAGCACTTGGTGGTAGTCCGGCCCGTGGGCGTAGCGGGCAATCTTGGCGGGGAGTTCCGGTAACTGGGCAGCATACTCGTAACCCAGCATCACCACACTGCGTACCGACTGCACCACAGCCTTGGGGTGACGGCGATGCTCACGGTGCTTGTGCAGGTACTTCATCTGCCCGGCGTACCCGGCATCCAGCCAATCGCAGAAGCGGCCGTAGCCATCGGCTTCGGTGGCCGGGGCAACACCAAACAGAGTGAAGCCGTGGCCGAGTGCCCGCTGGCGAAGTTGCTCGACGATCACTTCTTCTGGCCCCACGGACTGGCCTTCACGTCTTCGAGTTTGAGCTTGCCACGCTTGGCGAACGGGTTGTACAGCGGATCGCCGATCAGGGTCATCTGCCAACTGGTGAGGATGGTAGTTTTGGCGAAGCACTCCACCAGTGTGTATTCGCCAGTCACGAAGAAGCCGAAGAACTCGCTGGCCTTGGGGAAGGCCACAGTGTACGGCTCGCTGACCGGCCCCATCGTGGCACACACGCCCTTCTTCAGCAGGTTGGGGCACCACAGTTTGCTGTCTTTTCCTCGCAGTGTTACCGCTTCGCTACTGGCCAAGTGCCAGGCTACTGAACCGCGTACCAAGTCGCACGAATCCACAAAGTTGGCGTGGGAATACCACCCGGCGTACAGGGCACAATCTGGGCAACTGTTGGCCGTAAACACCGGTTCCTTGTCGTCCAGCACGGTGTCGAAACCGGCATCCTTCATCAGTATCGCTGCTTCACGGAAGCCTTCGTCGTACCCCTCGTAGCCGGTGTACTGGTTCTTGTTCTTGATGTCGAGTTTGATGCCACGGGCATCGAAGTAAGCCTTGCCCTTCAGGCCGATCTTCTCGGTGGCAACAGCGTCGTCCACCAACCGCATGGCGATGCTGGGCGTCGGGCCGTCGAGCCGACAGGTCATCAGCGTCAGCGGTGCGTCTTTCTTTTTGTCTTTTTCTTCAAGCTGCCAGAAGAGTGGATTGATGATCCAACGAGTGGGTTCAAACGTTGGCCACCACAGCAGCATGAGTTCGCTATCCACACTCGCAACGCTCTGGTCGCCGGCAATCACGATCATCTTGTTCTGCATGTCCGCCACGGTTCTCGCCACCGCCTGCTTTTCTTGGGCGTTCGCCAACTCCGCTTCCTTCTTCTTCAACTCGTCGATCTCCTTCTTCATCTTCTCGATCACCTTTTTATCATCTGCACTAGGCACCTTCGGCCCCACGCGAAGCGGTACTCCATAGACGCAGAGGATGACCTTGCAGGAGTCCTTCTTGTCCTTCAGTGCCGCTTGCAACGGTCCCATCAACTTGGTGTTGAAGTCGGCCCGGGTGATGTCTTCCGACGTGGGCAGATCGAGTTCGATCAGGTTTTCCTTCGGAACCCCGCGTTGTTCGAGGTAGTGCAGGGCCACACCTCGGCTGTCCTTCATGGCTTTGTTGGCCACTACGAACACGTCCTTCGGCTCTAGGGCCAAAGCGGGGGTGACAAGCAAGCACAAGAACGGAAGAATACGCAGCATGACGGAACCCATGACCGATGCTGCCATGATACACCCCGCACGCCCCACGGCGGCGGATCGCGGCTTGGCCAATTGGGAAAGCGTGTCCGTCCTGCTGCTATTGGGTCTGCTCGTTTGGTTCGGCTTTCTCACGCATTACCGTTCAACGCGTGTGCAGGAACGCATGACCGACTTCGGGGTGTATTCCCGTGCCGCATGGGCTGTTAGAGCAGGGCTGAACCCCTACGACACGCCGGACGACCGCGGCTGGCACTACCTCTACCCACCCACTTTTGTTCTGCTGATGCTGCCGTTCGCCGATCCTCCCATCGGTACGGATCCCAGAGGATACTTGCCGTACAGCACCTCTGTCGCCATCTGGTATGCGCTGAACGTGCTGCTGATGTTCTTCACCGTTCATCTCCTGGCAAAGACGGCACTACCCAACGCGCTACGTTTCAGCCGACGTTGGTGGTATGCTCGGCTCATCCCGCTCGACATTGGACTGCTGGCGCTCGGCTACACGCTGAGCCGGGGGCAGGTGAACATCGTGGTGCTGCTATGCCTGGCGCTGCTGTTGTTTTGGCGAAAAAGATCTCATCTCGCGGGTTGGTGCCTAGCACTGGCGTGTGCCATCAAGGTGCTGCCGGGTTTGTTGATCATCTGGCCGATCCTAACGAAACGCTGGGGACTGTTGGTGGGCTTGGTGCTGGGCAGCGTGGTCTGGTTGTTCGTGCTACCGGAGTTCGTGTGGGGAGCGCGAGGTGCAGTGGAGATGAACGCCACGTTTCTCAGTCGAGTGGCGGCGCCATCGGTCACGAACACGGGCGACAGCACGATCCACAAGGAGTTCAGCGGAACCACCAGTACCGATAGCCAAGCCCTTCAAGCCATCGTCCATGCTTGGCGTTATCCGGATCGCTCAACCCGACCCGAGGTGTGCGATTCACTGACTAAAGCCATCCACTACGGCGCGGGACTGATGCTTCTGGGCCTCACGCTGATGGTGGGCTGGAAGCAACGCACGGTGCTGATGCAACCGATCCCCGCGATACTCTTCGTGGGAGCACTGTGCGTGTTGATGGTTCACATCGCCCCCGCATCGCACATGCACTATTACTCGTACTCCCTCATACTGCTCACCGGATTGACGGCACTCGACCTGCAACGCCACCCCACCCGTGCCGTGCCCACGGCACGCACCATATGTGGCCTTGTACTGTGGATGATCCTCACCGGTATTCCACTGATCGACTCTGTGCCCATGTGCAATGTGCTGCGCGACTTCGGCCTCGCCGTGGCCGCCAACCTTGCCCTGTGGGCCTGGGGAGTGTGGGAGCTGCGACGGTTAAAGGTGAGCGAGCCGGAAGCGTAACGACGGTTTTGCTTGGTTTTTTCTTGCGAGCCGCGAACGAAGCGCAGCGAGAGAGAGAGTGGTGTATTTTCTCGCCCTCGCCCCGTTTGCGGGGAGAGGGTGGCCGAAGGCCGGGTGAGGGGATTTTTTTGGGAGGGCGAACCTCCCGGTGAGCCGCTGGGGCGGCTCGGCAGGAGCCTCGCCCTCCCAAAAATCACCTCTACCCTTGTCACGGGGCGAGGTGGAAACTCCAAAACCCTACTTCCCCTTCGTGGGCAAGAACTGATTCAGCTCAATGCCGTTTGGCCCCAAAGCGTCGTCCAGTAATTCGATCCGTCCGCGTTCCTTCACCCCGGCCAGTGTCTTCGTCATCTCTTCCCGCCAGATCGCTTGCAGCACGTTCGGATTGGTCACACGCATCCGCTGGTACTGTTCCAGCCGAACCAAAAATGCCGCCGCCTCGGACTTCGCCAATGTCTCGCGTTCCAGCTTGTAGCTCCCCGCTTCGCCCAGCAACCTGGCCCGCAGAGTCTCGGCTTCGTTTTGTTGCCGCGTAGCTTCTTGCTCGGCCACGTTGCGACGGGTGCGGATGTTCGTCTGCGCCTGATTCACCGCTTCGAAGGATTCCCGTACCGACTCCGGGGCGGCAAGAATGTCGATAGTCACTCGTTGAATCAAAATGCCGAGTTGAAGTGTTTCCGTCCGTTGACTCAGCCGATCCGTCAACGCGCGAGCTAAGGCCACCCGACCGGACAACGCCGCATCAATCGGTTGCGTGGCGAACCAACTGCCTGCCACGGCTTCGGTCTCGCTGGTGAGGGTACGATCCAGTTGGTCGCGGTGCAGCAGGTATTGGTCGAGGCCACTGTCCTGTTCGTCGATGACATACTCGACGACGAAGCGGGCCTGCACCAGATTCTGATCGCCGGTGAGGAACTGACCGGGCACCACACCGGGCGCATCGTTCGATTCTTCTGGACTGTACCCCACGCTGAGCTGACGGGCCGCACGCACCTGCACCCGGTCGATGCGATCCATGCCCCACGGCAAACCGACCCACAACCCCGGCCCCGGATGGGCCACGATCTGCCCGAACCGACGCACTACCGCCCGCTCCCCGGGATCGACTTTCGCCAACCCCGTGAACAGATACCCCAGCACCGCCAACGGTAGGAGCCAACGCAAGGCGTGTTTCATGGGGGAAGGATATGGAGGGGGAAAGTTGTTTCCGAGCGGGTTTGTTCATGTTCTCAAACCCGACATCCCGTACGGCTGTTCTTTTTCATCACGATTTTATCATTGTGCTGGTTGCCAATTCTGGGACGCTGCCTAGATCAACGACAGGCTTAAACCATCATTGGAGCAAGTGCTTATCCGCATGGATTTCACTTTGCTTCTTCTACAAGGAGATCTTCATGCCAACACGAGTACCAATCATCAAGACTATCGCTTTCAAAACTGAAGAGCTCAAGGATGGATTGCAGAAAGGCAATAGCAATAACAACCAAGTCGAAATCGTGGGGAAAAACATCACACTTAGAGATATTGTGATCGTCATAGGTGCAAGTGGGACTGTCTGGAAAGGTAGAATTCGTCAAGCCCTCACTGATAATACTTACATTTGTGATGATCTAGAATGCCTCGAAGCTGAGCCCACTGAAGAAGTGAAACCGCCTACAGCAAAAAAGGATGCCAAAAAACGCCCGCTCGATGGCGGAGGGGTTGAGGACTTGTCGACAACAGTAATTAACCCAACGAACGGTTCTTCGCCACCTATAACCCAGCCGAATGTGCCTATCATTTTTCCCTAATGCCGTAACGGCTCATTTCTTTGCGGATTGGAGTTCCTTTTTGGCCTCCTCCAATCCGCGCTGACAAGGAACGTACTCAGAGTAGTGCGTCATTGAGGATTGGTAGACTTGCACGGCAAACTCGAAGTTCTTGATCGCCTCGGGAATGTTCCGTTCAGTAAGTGCAAGTCGACCATACATAGAGAACGCAGTAGCTCGCAACACGACATGATCAGGTTGTGAACCATAGGTGTCGAGGAGTTTACGGGTTTCTACCTTAACCTTATATAGATCATCATTCGCCAGTTTTGTTTGATTAATTGCTGTCGCGGATTCAGCACGGAGCAGCAACGCTTCAATTCGTACTTCCTGGTACTTAGGGCCTGTCTCGAAATAAGTGTTACAACTTTTTCCTCGGCGTGATGCGGTAGTTCCATTCGCCATGGAACGATTCCCGCTGGCACTGGATCGTTGCCAGCATCTCCTTCGTCACTTTCAGTCCCTTCGGATATCGT